>NZ_CAAAFR010000202.1:0-3793 GCF_900634745.1 Protofrankia symbiont of Coriaria ruscifolia | reverse complement strand
GTACTCCGGCACCGAGATCAAGCTCGACGGCGAAGAGTTCCTGATCATGCGCGAAGAGGAAGTCCTCGGCATCCTCAAGTAAGGCATTGCATGCAGCAGATGCGCCTTTCGGCGCCATTCCCGGTTGGAATGAAAGCTGCGGCACAAGACATTTCTCAGGCAACACCAAAAATTCGATTCGGTTTTTGAGCCGATAGAGGAGTAAGCAATGGCAAAGCAGATTCTGCATGGAGAAGATTCGCGTCAGGCAATCCTGCGTGGCGTTAACGTCCTCGCTGACGCAGTGAAGGTGACGCTCGGTCCGAAGGGCCGCAACGTCGTTATCGAGAAGAAGTTCGGTTCGCCCACGATCACCAAGGACGGCGTGACCGTTGCCAAGGAGATCGAGATCAACGATCCGATCGCCAATGTTGGCGCGCAGCTGGTGAAGGAAGTCGCTTCGAAGACCTCGGACATCGCCGGTGACGGCACCACGACCGCGACCGTTCTGGCCCAGGCCATCTTCCGCGAGGGCGTGAAGACGGTTGCCGCCGGTGCGAACCCCACAGCTCTCAAGCGTGGTATCGACAAGGCTGTCGAGGCCATCATCGGCAAGCGTGACGAGCATGGCGTGATCCAGGGCGGTGCTCTGAGCCAGTTCTCGAAGCCTGTCTCGGGCGACATGATCGCCCAGGTTGGCACGATCTCGGCTAACTCCGACGCACAGATCGGCACGATCATCGCCGCGGCGATGAACAAGGTCGGCAAGGACGGCGTGATCACCGTTGAAGAGTCGCGCACGATGGAGACGCAGCTGGACGTGGTCGAGGGCATGCAGTTCGACCGCGGCTACCTGTCGCCCTACTTCGTGACCGATGCAGAGCGCATGGAAGCTGCTCTCGAGAACCCCTACATCCTGATCTACGAGAAGAAGATCTCGTCGATGAAGGACCTGCTTCCCCTGCTGGAGCAGATTGCCCGCACGGCCAAGCCGCTCGTCATCATCGCTGAGGACGTGGACGGCGAGGCGCTCGCAACTCTCGTGGTCAACAAGCTGCGCGGCACGCTGAACGTTGCTGCCGTCAAGGCTCCCGGCTTCGGCGATCGTCGCAAGGCGATGCTGCAGGATATCGCAATCCTGACCGGCGGCAAGGCCATCACCGAGGACCTCGGCATCAAGCTCGAGTCGGTGAAGATCGAGGACCTCGGCACAGCGAAGCGCGTGACCATCGACAAGGACAACACCACCATCGTCGACGGCGGCGGTAAGGGTGGGGAGATCGAGGGCCGCGTGAAGGAGATTCGCGCGCAGATCGAGAAGACCACCTCGGACTACGACCGTGAGAAGCTGCAGGAGCGTCTTGCCAAGCTGGTTGGCGGCGTTGCCGTCATCAAGGTTGGTGCTGCGACCGAGACCGAGATGAAGGAGAAGAAGGCTCGTGTCGAGGACGCGATGCACGCGACCCGCGCGGCTGTCGAAGAGGGTATCGTCCCCGGCGGCGGCGTTGCGCTGGTCCGCACGGTTCCCGCGGTTGAGGCTCTGATCAAGACCCTTGAGGGTGACGAGAAGATCGGTGCTTCGATCATCCGCCGCGCTATCGAGGAGCCCCTGCGCACGATCGTCTCGAACTCGGGCGAAGAGGGTGCAGTTGTGATCGGCAAGATCCTGGAATCCAAGGATGCGAACTTCGGCTACAACGCCGGAACTGGCGTCTACGAGGACCTGGTGAAGGCCGGCGTCATCGACCCGACCAAGGTGACCCGCACTGCTCTGCAGAACGCGGCGTCGATCTCGGGCCTGCTGCTCACCACCGAGGCCATCATCTCCGAGATTCCGGAGAAGAAGGAAGCTCCGGCTGGCGGCCACAACCACGGCGGTGGCATGGACGGCATGTACTAGTCCTACACGTCCAGCGATACGCGCTTCGCCGCAAAAGACAAAGAGCCTCGGGAGATTCCCGGGGCTTTTTGCTGTCCCGAAAAAATGTGGCTATTCTTATCGCGTTGCTATGAAGCACTTCAGGAGCGATGCCAACGATGACGATCTCGCGTAGAGAATTTACCCGGATGACGGCGCTGGGAATCGCCGCCAGTTCCACCACGTTTCCCGCTTTCGCGCAGGCGGCGCCACGCAAGATCGGCTACTGCATTATCGGACTGGGACGTATCGCCGACCATCACATGCGAGCTATCGCTCAGGGAACGACCTCGACGATCACGGGTCTGGTGAGCGGCCACAGGGACAAAGCGGAAAAGATTGCAGCGCAATATGGCGTGCCGAAGGGTTCCATCTACAGCTACCAGGATATGGACCGCATCCGCGAGAACAAGGCTATCGATGCGGTGATCGTATGTCTCCCGAACAGCATGCACGCGGAGTACACCATCCGGTCGGCCAAGGCGGGCAAGCACGTGCTCTGCGAGAAACCGATGTCGGTCTCCGTTCTGGAAGCAGAGGACATGATCGCCGCCTGCAAGGCAAACAAGGTGAAGCTGCTGATCGCCTACAGGCTGCACTATGAGCCATTCACGCTGAAGACGATTCAGTTGATCAAATCCGGCGCGCTGGGGAGTGTTCAGGCAATCAACAGCGCAAACGGATTCAACATTGCCAAAGGCGAGTGGCGCACGCAACACGCATTGGCTGGTGGCGGCCCGCTGATGGATGTCGGCATCTACTGCCTGAACGCGACGCGATACCTCACAGGAGAAGAGCCCGTGGCCTTTACAGCCGTTGCAACCTCGAACAGAGAAGACGAGCGCTTCAAGGATATTGAGGAGAGCCTTTCGTGGACGATGCGCTTCCCTTCCGGCATTGTCGCCAGCTGTTCGACGACATACGGGGCGCAGATGCCCAGTTTCGCCAAAGTCTTTGGAGCGAACGGCTGGCTGGAGTTCGACAACTTCAACTACGAGGCGCAGCAGATCAAGGGAGCTTATCGCAGCGACCGCAATGCTCCGTTGACCAAGCTGGATGAGACATCCACGGCTCACGACCCCAGCCACTTCGTCTCGCAGGTTGATCACTTCACCCGGTGCATCCTCGAAGACAAAACGCCAGACACTCCTGGCGAAGAGGGGCTGCGCGACATGCAGTACATTCAGGCTATCTATCGCGCAGCCGGCATTACGATGGGCTGAGACTAGTTCACTGATGACAGCTGCGTTCCCGGAAGAACGAGCTTCGGAGCACGCAGCTTCGTCTTCGGCAGGCTGGTGGAGATATTGAGATCAACCAACCTCGTTCCCTCGGCCTCGTAGGTGACGATGTAGCTCTCTGCGATGGAAGCTACAAACTGCTTGAAAAACGGGTCAGAGATACGGGACTGCCAATCCCCTGGTAGTAGGCACGTCCCCCCGTGCCATCGGCCACTTCGGTCAGGTAGTTCTGTCCGCTGAAGCTGGCTGCTCCTCCGCGTATTCCGGCGTCACCGTAATAGATCGAGTAGACGGGAACACCAGCCCGCTGAGCATCGGTAACTGCAGCGTCGACGTACGGACTGTTCTGATTCATCGGGCTGACGCTGCCGTTGTATGGAACCACTCCGTTGGTCAGCATCATGATGAAGCGGGCCTTTCGAGCCATCGGTAAGGAGGCATCAGCACCTTCCCCACCAGGCCAGTTCTTCAGGAAATCTGAGAGGCAGAAGTATGGGCTGGCACTAAGCCCTGGCGCTCCCATCGGGAGACGCAGGTTAGCGGCAGCAGCAGCGTGGTTCGTCATGAACGGCTGCGTGGGAACGACACGCCCATTCTGCATGTAGCCGACAAAGATCTCGGTTCCTGCTGGAAGCGTAGTAATGAAGTTCTTGAT
>NZ_CAAAFR010000201.1:0-3033 GCF_900634745.1 Protofrankia symbiont of Coriaria ruscifolia | reverse complement strand
AACCGTCACTCCCCGAACGGCGACTGAATGTTTACGATGTCAGGACGCTCGAAGCACTGCTTGCCGACGGCAGTCTCTCCGATGTGGAGGACGCCCGCCGTCATGTCCTGCGCCTGCGCGACCGGGGTCGGCTGGACAGGGTTCTCGGTATGTTGCTCGCACGGACACCGAAGGATGCCGTCCGCCTCCGCCGTGTCCGGGCCGGTGCTGTCGCGCTGGTCCGCGAGTTCTGTGCCGATGAGCGCTCGCCGAACGATGACGAGCATCGCTGGCCCGAGGTCGACCGCGGGCTTGGTACGGGGTTGATTCCCTTGGAGGTCGCCGTCCAGGAAATGCGAACCGGTTCGGTCGACGGGCTGCGGCGCTGGCTCGACCGGATGGACCGTGTCGGCGACCCGCCACCGATACTTGATCCGTTCCGGATACTCCTGGTCCAGGAATGGATTCCCGTCGAAATACCGGATCCCGCCGAGTTCCCCGCTGATGGGCTGCGGGCACTTCTACAGCTTGCCCGTTGCCTGGACCAGCAGGGTGGCACAGGATGGCTGCCGGCGCTCCTCGGCCGTCTCCCCGACGCTTGGGGACAGGTTGCCGAACCGTTCCAGCGGTTTTCCGGTCCGGATGTCTCCAGCGGGGCGTCCACCAGGGCTGGAACGAACGGTGTCCTGGCGGTCGGCGGATCCGGACGTGGCGGAGAAGTGCGCGAGAACGTCGCGCACGGGTCCGAGCTTCTCCTCTGGCAGGATCAACGGTGACAGGATCGACAGTGAGTGGTACGGCGGGACATGTCGGCCTTGATCTCGGGTCCACCTTCACCAAGGTCGCCGTCTCCGCAGGCGAAGGCCGCGTACCGCCGTTCGATCCCGCGGGCGACGGGCCGATCGCGACCGCTGTCGCCTGGGCGGAATCGCGGGTGCTCGTCGGCCACGCCGCCTTCAACCTGGCGGTGCATGACGGTTTCTGGCGGTGCATGACGGTTTGACGCGGGATGGTGTGGCACTCACCGGCTTCCTGTCCCTGCTCGGGACGCCGCATGCCAGCTGGGCGCGGCATGGCTGGCGGTCGTGCCGCAGCCCGGCACAGGCGGCGCGGGGCTTCCTCACCGCCGTCCTGGACGGACCGGTTGCTCGGCATGTCCCGACCGTGAGCCAGCTGGTCGTCACCGTGCCGGAACACTGGCTGCGGACACCCGAGGGAAGCCGGGCCCGGGCTGAGCTGTGTGGCCTGCTCACCGACGACATCGGACTGCCGGTGCGCGCTCTGGTCAGCGCGCCGGCCTGCGCCGCGGCATGGGTCGTCGCCTGTCACAGTGCCGGCTACGGCGCCGGTCACAGTGCTGGTCATGCGGCCCCACCCGTGGGCGGATCAGCCGGACCGGCGCCGCGGCCGGGCGGGTTGCTGCTCGTCTGTGACGTCGGTGGTGACACGGTGCAGGTCGCCCTGTGTGAGATAGGCGAACGTGAGACGGGCGAACGCTCGGTCCGGCTGCTGGATGCCGAGACCCGTTCCGGTGGTGCGGGTTGGCCTTCGCGGCCGCGGCGGTACGTCTGGCCTACATCCGCGTGCACGGCCAGGGGTCTACGCTCTCTGTAACGGAAAAACTGCTCCGTGTTTTTGCCGAGGCGCTGTTGCGTGGTCAGGATCGGGCCGTGCAGGTACTCGCCGCCGCGGCCGAGCAGCCGCGCTGGCGGGATGCGTGTGTTTGCCGGTTCGGTGCCGGGTACCGCCTGTCCGCCGAAGACGTGACCGGTTGCTTCGAGTTGGTCGTGGCGACGATCGAGGACGCTGTGACAGGTCTGCTGACCCGTCGCGCCGACCTGCTGGGCGCTGCTCCAGGAGCTTCCGATGCTCCAAGCGCTCCACGGGATGGCTCCGGCGGTTCTCCAAGCGCTTTCGGGGATGATCTAGACGTGGTCACCGTCGGTGGTCTCGGCGCGCTGCCCCCCCGCGCAGGCCGCGGTGATGCGGGCCGCGGGCAGGGCTTTGGCCGCGCTCGGTCGCAACGACGACCCGGCGCTACTGACGGCGTTCCGATCGTGGTGACCGTTGACGGCTCCCACCGCCCTGAGGTGCTTGTCGACGTCCAGGTGTACGGCCATGATGATCATATTTCGGTCCGGATACCCTTGCGGGACGATCCGCCGCCGGATGGCTACCACGTAGGAGTGCAGGTCGCTCGCACCGGGCTTGGCGTGTTCGTCCTACGTCCCGTCACCGGCGGGCAGGCGCAAGTCCTGCCCCTCCCGGAAAATATGCGGCCTCCGTTCATGTCAGCACAGGCCAGGTAATGCCGGAAGCCGTATGACATCGCGAAGACGTGAACGGAGGAATGGTGGTTAAGGAACCACTGGTCGAGCGGCCATGGAAGGAGGTGGCCGCCGCTGTCGCCTCGGGCGAACCGACGGCGTCGCTCGACGTGTTGTGTTCGGCGTTCCGGTGGGCAGCGGTGACGCCGGAGGATGCGGCCAGGGCCGGTAAGGTCGACTCGGCAGGGGCGTTTCGCGCGATGGTGGCCCTCGACGCCGCCCTGGCGGCAGCAAAAAATCTTGTTGAGGTCCTTCCGAGCTTCCTGACGGTGGCCGACGCGGGCACCCCGGTCGAGGAGGACCTGTTGCGCTGGGCCGCCGAACAGGTACCGTCGACAGCAGATGTCGCGGCGTTGAGGGCGGAGCTGGAGCAACGCCGGAGCACCGAGCGGGAGCTGCGCGACCGTGCCGCCGAGTACGAGCTGCTGCGTGCCCGCGTCGAAGAACTTCGACACGCCGAGAAGGTCTCCGGCTTCCTTGACACATTGCGGGCGCAGCATCGTGATCTGGTCGAGCGGGTTGAGGTCTTCTTTGAACATCTTGAAAAGCCGAATATTTTCTATCGCCGGGCGGGGTTTTCCTCGGGGTTGCCGCCTATGTGGTCACGGGCGTTCATGCGGTCATGGGAGAATCCGGCGAACGGGTTGGTTTCCTGCCGGGCACCGGTGTAGGTGTAGGTGACGTCCCAGGGCTGCGGGAAGGTTGCGCAGAGTTTCGATCAGCTGCG
>NZ_CAAAFR010000200.1:0-6164 GCF_900634745.1 Protofrankia symbiont of Coriaria ruscifolia | reverse complement strand
TAGAGTAGCCGATCGCCACGCCGGGCGACCTTCGCGCAGCCCTGGTGACGTCCCCGACCACCCGGGACTGGCCCGGGGAGAACCGGGCCTGGGGCAGCTTGCCGACGCGGCGCGGCTGGTAGCGCACGAGGATGTCGGTTCGACGAGGTTCGCCGATGTCCTTGGCACGCCGGCCGCGCACAGATCCGGTTCCAGGAACGCTGAGCCGGTGTTGCGGACTGATCCTCATTTTCCGTCCCGACAGCTGTACCTGTACGGTCCGGCCGTTTGCCCATTCCGCCGACAGGACGCCGGTCAGCGTCGGGTGCCGCCACACCCATCCGAGGGCAGCCACCCCGGCGACCGCTGCCGCCAGCACGGTGAGCAGCAGCAGTCCGGGCAGGCTCCAGCCGGCATGGTTCGAGCCACGCAGGGAGGTACTCTCGCCCGCGAGGTGCAGCCGAAGTGGTAGCCCGAAGTCATGATCGGTCACGGCCTGCCACGGCGAGTCGATGGTCGCACCCAGTCGTAACTCACTCGTGACGGTTTCGGACCGACGGACCAGACCGGTGGCGTGTTGTCGCCAGGTCAGCGTGACCGGAATGGTGACGCTCTGCCCCGGCGGCAGGGTTATCCGAGGCGGGGTGCCGTCCACCCGCACTTCCGGGTCGGACGACGCGATCGAGACGTCGGTAAGTTCTATCGGAAGCCGTTGGGTCTGCGACGTCAGCGTCACGTGCGTGACCAGTCGGGACGCCGCCGGATCCACGTCGGTCAGTTGCGGTTCCCAGGAGACCGTGATCTGGTCGAGCACGTCGGCTGCGAGCACGTCGGCGGCTTTGTGCTTGCGGGTGTCGTCCTTGACGTGGTCCAGGTAGGCGGGCAGTTGGTCAGGGGGCAGCGCGAGCACCGTGGTGGTGGGCAGCGCTCGCTTGAGTTGGCCGGCGCCGTCACGTGCCTGATCGCTGTCACGCAGGGCGACACCGTAACCGTGGACCTTTGTGACGTCGAGTTGTTGTCGCGCGTTGTTCCCGAGCGCCTGCCACGGGTTGTCGTCCCCAGCTGGGAAGTCACTGTTGGGGGGCGGTTCATGTCGTCCGTCGGTCAGCAGGAAGACCGCGGCGACCGGGGACGCGTTGTGGCGGGCGAGTTCGTTGACCGCCTCCTTGATGGCGGCGCCGATGTCGGTGCGTTCTCCCGTGGGGGTGTTGGGCAACCGGCTGACCGCGCTGCCTGCGCCGGCCGCGGGGCCGGAGTAGAGCACGGACGGAGCGACGTCGAAGCTGATCAGGACGAAACGGTCGCTGGGCGCGAGGTCGGCGACATAGCTTCGCAGGAAGCCACATACCTGGCCGAAGAGCCCGCCGGCCGCCATCGATGCCGACGTGTCGACGAGCACGACGTAGTCGGCCGGAATCTCGTCCAGGTGCAGTGCGGCCCTGACGGTGTCCCGACCCAGCTGCGGGACAGCCGAGCCGGAAGCCGGTGCCGGGGGAAGCGCGGCCGCCGGCAGCATGCCGAGGCCGATACCGACGGTGCCGACGGCGACTACCAGGGTGAGCGTCACGGTAAGAGTCACGGTGACGGCGAGAGTAACGGCGGGAGCGAGCCATCGAGTGGGCATCGTCGCGGGTGCCGCGGTGAGCGACATGATCGTGCCGGATCCGCCCCAGGCCCGGATCCTTGCCGGTAGGTGATGGCGACTCATGGCAGCTTGTCCGGTCTGCTGTTCCGTGTCTGGTCGGGTTGCCCTCTGTGCTCCCGACCGGTTCCGCCTACCGTGCCCCGGAGCCAGCGGCCTGTTCTGCTCAGCCGACCCGGCTTGGTCAGTTCCGGGTACCTGCGTTCGATCAGGGTCTCCCAGGCTGCCGCCGAGGCGAGCTTGGCAAGATCTGGCCGGGTGTCGAGGAACGTGGAGACGGCCCGTGCGGCCGGTCGACCCTCGGTGGCAGTAGCTGTTGTGGCGATTCCGTGGAGTAACAGGAGTATCCGGTCGACCGCCTGCGGCGACTGTGGCCAGCCAGTATCTTCGATATGTTCCACCAGCCGCATGACGACTTGACCGGGCAGTTTTTCGCTTCTCCGGTTCCTGTTAGCGGTGTCGTTTCCGCATAGTTCCTCGAACGAGGTGCTGAAGGAGTTGACGTAACGGTCTCCTGATCCCGAGGATCCTTTCACGCGTAGGTACAGTGCTCTGCGTGGTTGCGCGTTGAACGCCAACAGGAGCAGGTCCAGGATTGCCTCGAGCTCGTCGGTTCTTGCCGGGTCCGGGGTGGCTTGGCGCAGTTCGTCGATCCATACCGGGTGGTCTGCCCACCTGAGCCGGGGTGCCGTGCGAAGCAACCAGACCAACGCGTATGGGAGCAGTTTGGCAGCCGGCCTGTGGCCGGCCTGGCGCGCCAGCCGTAGCAGGGCGAGGACATAGGCGCGCCTCTGCTTTTCGTGCGCTTCGGCCGTGGAGATGGTTTCGAGGCTCGGTGCGCCATCGAGGACGTCACGGAACAGACGTAGTCTCTCCCGCAGCGGGTCGGAGGTCTCCAGCCATTCCAGTCGGGCTCGAACCTGCTCGGCCGTTGTGTTGCTGTGAGGTTCGGTCATCTGCCGGATCAGCTCGAGTGCCAACTGCGCGGGCGCGTTGTGGGTGATGACGGCCAGCACTTGTTCGTCGGTGGTGACGGTCGCCTGCCCGGCGAGCAACCGGCGATGGGAGAACTGTTCCAGGACGAGGGTTGCGGCCGTGGCACACCGCTGCTGCTCGGACACCATCTGATCGATTAACCATCTGGTTCCGTGAGCTTCCTGCCGGGCTGTGCTGGCATCCAGCAGGGTCGCGAGCAACTGGTCCGCGAAGCCGAGATCGTCGGCCAGGCCCAAAAGCCGCTTCAGTGCTGTTGAATCCGACGCGTGCACCCAGAGAAGATTCCGGCCGGCTACCCCCACGGCGGTCACCAGCCACCGATGCAGTTCCCCCGACACCGGATTCTCGGCCGCCCACCGCTGCCAGGTCCGCTTGACCAGCTCCAGGTCCTCCGCGTCCGCCGCTTCGAGCAGGAGCCACAGAGCCTTGCGTTGAATGGTCGGGTCGAGCTCGTCAATCCGCTTGGTCAGCAGCAACCGGCGCAGCTCGTCGATCCTTGCTGTGCCGTTTCGAATGGACTGGGAGGCGGAGAACCTCGGATCCAGCTCGGCAAGGCAATGTAGGGCGTAGCCCGGGTCGTCTATACGGTGCGGTTCCACAGCCGAGGCAAGGTATTCGACGATCTCGCGGATGGTCCTTCCGTGCTCGAGCAGGATCACCAGCAGATCGAAATAGTGGGCACACCTGATGTCGGGGAAAGGTGGTTTGTCCGGGAGTGGCCAACGGACGGTCGTGTGCCCCGGCCGGGGACGGTTCGTGAATGCCAATCTGATTCTGTGGGCGCTCCCGCCGTCCGCCCAGGTACTGGCAACCAGTTTCGACCGCTGACCGTAGGGAAGTAGCGCGGCGACCGCGTCAAGAAAGCGCAACCGCCGCGCCATCTGCTCGTCGGGGTCGCCGGTCGGGCCACCGAGCACTGACACCGGGTGGGCGAGCAGCAGGGCTGCGGTGGCCGCCACCAGGGTGAAGCCGGACTGACCGAACTGTTCGATGGAGGTTGCCACGTCGCCGGCGTCCAGCGGAGCGAGGGCAACCGGCACCGGTGCGCTGCTATCGGGGCGTTCGGCGATTCCGGCGTCGCGGACCGCGGAGTACAGCGCCGCATAGGAGGCCGGGGTGGCTGTCAGGTCGGCGAAGGGGACACAGAGATAACTGGTCGTCGCGATCGGCCTGCGCGCACCGTCGACCTGGTCGGACCAGGTACGCACAGCGATCCCGAGCACGGTTCCTCCGTTGCGGGGCGCGTAACTCACCGTCACCCACGGCAGGGCATCGGGCACCCACTCCTCGATTGACCGTGGTGGTGGGGTGCCGGGCGTGAAGCGCCGCAGGATCTCGTCGAAGCCGGCTCGGGGGAAGAATCCCCCGCTTGACCGCAGTACGGCATACTCGTCGTTGCTGTTCGGTTCTTTTCCCATCAGTGCCCAACCAGCCGACACGGTCGTGTTCGGATCGTGCGTGGTCCGGCCTGTCACGTTCTGGGAACGGATTGGCGGATCTGTTTCTCCAGCCACAGGAAAGGCTCCAACACGTTGATTGGCATGACCTGACCGCGGATGCGGGCTTCGCCCCCGGTGGTCGTCTCGACGTTGGTGAAGTCGCGCCTTTGGAAAACGCCGCTCGCGCCGATGTAGAAGCCGATGGCCGAGCTCACAAAATAGCCCACCCGTCGGGTGTGGAAGTACCGTTCGATACTCTTCAGGACAAGCGGGGCGGAAGCACCGTCCCGGTCGTTGCACAGCTTCTGGAAGAACTCACCCGCGAGGTTGTCCGGGACCGTTGGGGTCATAGCGCGGTCGTCGCCGGTCAGCACCACACCGTGATGGTGTGCCTTCCGGAAGACTGTCGGATCATCGAATTTCGTGACACAGACGGCGAGATGATGTGGGAGTTTTCCATCGCTCAGCCGGCCCATTTCATAGGACCGGCGGGCCAGTTGTTCCAGCGTCCGTTGGAAGAACTCGTAGGAATCCCGTTCGCGGACAGGGTCGAAAAGATACACGATCCCGTCGCACGCTGCCAGGTGCTCGAGAAGCTGATTGTCGGGGTCCTGGTCCTCCGGCTCGTCGAAGGCATCCAGCCCGTCTTCCTCCGCGAAGAGCGACGACTCCCCGAATCTGATCGAATTGTCCGGCGCGCTGGCGAACATGCCACCGCTGACGTCGAGCAGCTGTACCTCGAAGACCGTTTGGTCGGACGCGGTGGCGCGGCTGAACCTGCGCCACCATCCCTTACCGCCGCGGGTGGGGCTGACGAAGCGCCACCGTAGTTCCTTGATGCCGATGGTCGCGCTCGGGAAGGTCCGGCGCCGGTTCATGAGGCTGGTGTTGGCACTGAGGAAGTCCGACGCGGCGTCGTTGACCCCGGTGATGAGCCAGCCGTCGTCGTTCGACTGGTTGACAATGGCGATCTGTAACGCGGCGAGGAAAGTGGTCTTGCCGCTCTGCGGAGCACCCCACAGACCAATACGCGCGACGTTGGTTGTTCTTCCGTTGTTGTCACTGGAGGAGTCCCGGATCGGCGCAGTCTCGCGGACATGCGTCAGTTGTGGTTGCAGAGATTAACGGCGATCTGTCGTTGATGATTGGATGCTCCCGCATCGCGACCACCGAAGGTTCCTGTGTTCCGGGCAGGGCCCGGGAAAGTGGCCAACCTAATATTGCCAAACTGATGATCTTATGATCAAAAAATCGGATCCGGCCACCGAAGTATCGATTACTCCTCGAATAGGGTCAAGTTTACTGCTCGGCCATGGGTTGAGGTCGGACGCGGCAGAAGCGGTCATCGCGGGGAGGCGTCAGCCACCAGGTCGGCGACGACGATGGTGGTGTCGTCGCGGGCGCCGGCCATCATGGCTGCGTCCACGAGCGCATCCGCGGTCCGTTCCGGGCTCAGGCTGCCCAGTTCCATCATCAGCCCATCCAGCTGCTCGGGCGTCATGACCTTGGTGATCCCGTCGCTGGCGAGGACGACCCGGTCGCCGGCCCGCACGGGCTCCTCCAGCAGATCCAGCTCGACTTCCTCGTTGAGGCCGATCGCGTTGAGTAGCGGTCCGTTCTTGATGGCGTGCGGTGTCGTGAGCCGGCGCGGCCGACCGCGTCCGGGCTGCAGCCACACGGAACTGTCACCCACGTGCGCGACGAAGAGGGTCTTGCCGGTGTCCCGTTGCCGGCCCAGCACGACGACGTCGAGGGTGCAGGCCATACCGTGCCAGGAGGGCTCCTCCCGGGGCTTCTCTCGCACCGTCCGGTTGGCTCGCTCGAGCGCTCCCCGCAGGCCGTCACGCGGGTCGGCGGCATACTGCGGGCGGAAGCTCGCCACCGTCGTCACCGCCAGGGTGGACGCGATCTGTCCGGCCGCTTCGCCGCCGACTCCGTCGGCGACCGCGAGCAGGCCGTCGACGACGACGAAGGCGTCCTCGTTGGGACCGCCGCGCTTGCCGCGCCGGGTCCGGCCGGCTGCGGCCAGTCGCAGCGCCGCCGACGTGGAGACGTCCGGTTCGTCGGCGACCAGCTGCTCGCCGGTGGGGCCCGGGGGCGCTGCGACT
>NZ_CAAAFR010000199.1:113312-146757 GCF_900634745.1 Protofrankia symbiont of Coriaria ruscifolia | reverse complement strand
TGGCGCGGGGAGCGGGGCGGCCGGAGCCGGCCGAGCCGGCCGGATCATCAGCACCGGTCTTGCGGGTCCGCTCCCGGGAGGTAGCGGTCAGGCGTCGTAGCGTCGCGAGGATTCCCTGGCGCTGGCGTCGGCGCCGACGTTGTCCTGGACGTGTCACGGGCACTGTCGCCTCGGGGGAGCGTCGCGGCCCCGGCTTCGGGCCGGAACCCGGACCAAAATGATGTTGGTTGCGGCTGGAGGCTACGATGAAGAGAATCGCGCCGATCAGGAGCACCACTATCAGCGTGATGGGTAGCACCGGATTGTCCATGGCCTCCGTCCCCCACGTGCGGGTGTTCCGATCACGCTAGCGGACGTCGGCGCGGACGTCCGCTGTACCCACCCAATGACATCCATGCAGATCAGCTGATGGATGTGTCGCAATATCGACAGGCGTGACCGATGCTGTCCGATCGGCCCTGATGAACAGTGTCGACGATGTGTCACAACGACGGCGTCTGCTCGTCCGGTATGATCCCGCCGGCAACAGCGTCCGGCAACTACGGAGGCGGCGTCACGGGGCTGAAAACGTCCCGCTCATGGTAGTTGGCAGCGGACGCGGCGTGATCGGCGGTCGGGCATGGTCGACCACCGGAGTCATGGTCGATAGTCATGGTTTCACGCCTGCCGCGGTCCCGGCGCGCAGGGCAGCGCGGGCATGGTCGGCGAGCGCGGCCGCGTCCGGATGCCCGGCCATCTCGATTGCGCCGCACAGCGTCAGTACATCCACCCTGGCGTTCTCGGACGAGACCCGAGTAGCGAGCTTGACCGCCTGATAGCCGAGGCTCACGGCCTGTTCGACATCACCCGCGTCGACTTTGGCGACGCCGAGCCAGACGCTGTGGTGAACCAGTTCCCGAGGGTAGGCGGCGGCATCGAGCTGATCAACCGAACGACTGAGGTACCCGACGGCCGCTGCGATGTCACCGGCACACAGCAGCGCCTTGCCGGCGTAGTACTCGATCACTGAACGGGAGCACCAGTAGACGTACTCCGGGTCCATCGCCGGATCAGCCCGCTCGATCTGGGCCAACGCCTCGGTGACCTCGGCGTGCACCGAGTGGGTGTCGCCGAGCTGGGCGTGGGCGACGGCCAGCGAGCCTGCGATGATGGCCTTCTCGGTGGCGGTGAGGGCATCCGCGGCGCCCGCGCGTGCCGCCTGCAGCAGGGTGACGGCGTCGGCGGGGTCGCCGAAGCGCACGGCCTGCTCCGCCATGCAACGCAGGATGTTGGCGCCGATCGCCGGCTGACCGGCCTCGTGGGCGGCGCGCAACGCCACCACCCAGTACTGCTGGGCCACCTGGTGCCGGCCGCTGTCGAACGCCGCCCAGCCCGCGAGCCGCGCGAGCTCCGCTGCGACGGCGTGCAGCCGGGCGTGGTGGTCCTGGCTGTATGCGCCGGTACGCAGCAGGCGGACGATCACCCGCAGTTCCGACACAGCGAGCCCGTGGACGTCCTCCCCGCCGAGAACGTCGTCCATCCGCCGCAGCGAGTCGACGCGCTGCTCGAATCCGGCGACGAGGGCGTCGCGGACCTGCCTGCCGCCCAGCACCGCGACGGACCGGGCCGGGGCGGCGACGAGCCACTGGTGGACGATCGCGGCGAGCGCCGTGCCGGTGAGACTGGGGAGCACGGACCGCTGCACGCGGCTGGTGACCTCCTCCAGTGCGGCGGCAAGCCCATCCGGAGCCCACAGACGTTGGAGCGTCCATTGCACGGTGTCGGTGGCCGGTGTGATCCCGTTGTGAACGAAACCCGTGGCGACGGCGGTAGCGGCCGTGCCGCGTCGAGGCCGCCGGGACGCCAGTTCCCGACTCGCACGTGACCGCCCGAGCACACTGCTGGGTTCTCTCAACGCCCGGCCTCCTCAAGCGTCGATGCAGGGAAGTGTCTTCCTTCATCTGTCCGGATGACACGTCGGGCAATAATCGTTGATCCCTGCAGGAGCTGATGCATCGTTTGACGGTCGCGACGACCGCCGACGGGTGTGCCAAAATATTTCGTTTGAACAAAACCATCGGACGACTGCCGCGCGTGCAGCGTACGACAGGCTCCGTGACGGAACAAGTACCTCAGGATTGCGTTGAACCCCCGACATCCTCCGGTCGCGCAATAAACTCAACGGTCGATCGGGTGTTGATGCTATTGAGGTTGACGGTTGTGGTTTTTTGACGACTGCCGGTGTGGCGCCGCTGGGCGCACCGGCCATCCGAGCATTCGGGACGGTCCCGAAGGGCTGCACCGCCGCCCGGGGATATCACCACCTGGGGAGACCGTGACCTGGGGATCCTGCCTGAGGATGCTGCTTCGCGAATGCCGTGATCTGCGATGCCGTCACCTGGGATGCTGTCACCTGGTGACGAGGTGGGCCGGAAGGTGGTCGACGGCCGCGTCCCGGGCGGTGACGGTCATTCTTGACCATGGATTCAGCCGGATGATTGATCCGTTGGCGATCCGGAGTGACTTCTGGAAGTCGAGGAAAGCGCGCATGTCCATGACGGCATGAGATCGGGACTCACTCAGCGTCCAGACGACGGCGGTCATGAACACACCATGGGTACAGACCAGGAAAAATCCGGCCGGTAATTCCCGGACGCGCCGGACGAAAGCGTCCGCTCGGGCGATCATATCCGCGAATGATTCGCTGTGCGGACTCTGTACGTCATAGGGATCGGCCGCCGTCCAGTAGGCCCGGGCCCACGGCCGGCGCTCCTCGTTGGTCATGAGCCGGCCGTGGAGGCTACCGAGGTAGGTGAACTCCTCGACCGGCCACTCGGTAAGGGGTGCCGCCGGGAAGCGCTGGGTGGCCGGTATCGCCGTCTGGCGGGCCCGCAGGTATCTCGACGTAACGATCATCGTTGGCTGCTCGGTCATGGCCGTGGCGACCAGACGGGCCTGGGCCCACCCGGTGGTGGTCAGCGGGGATTCCCCGGGGAGCGCGCAGGGCGCGCCCGCGTTCGACTCGCTCTGGCCATGCCGTACCAGCCACACCACCGCCCCCACCCTGCCACGATCTCATATATGTCCTGTTCGACCTACCGTTCCGGTGTACGCACCGGCGCAGGAGGGTCACAAGCGGGCAGGGGAGAACTCCCGACGCTACCTCCGCTGCTCGTGTCACCGGTCCGGTCGGTGCCGGCTGCACAGGGTCTGACCAGCATGAACGTGTCGAAGGGCAGGGGGGTGGGGGTCGAGTGGTCGTACACGGTCACCCGGATGCGGGTCACCCCTCCCGCCTCGCCCGGATCGACTTCGAAGCCCGCGAACGCGTACGGGTGCTCCGGCGCCCGCAGGGCCAGCCACGGCGCCGACTCAAGGGCGTGGACCGAGCGGAACCGGGTGGGGTCGGAGTCCCGCGGTTCCACACCGACGATCACGCGACCGGCAGGCGGGTCGAGCAGCTTGCCGGCCGACGGTGAGGACGAGCCTCCCGTACCCAGGATCATGTGGACCGTCCCGTATGACGTGTCCACGACATCGGTGTCGACACCTCCTCCGGTCGAGACGGGACGCGGGGTGAGCACCGCCGATCCTTCGACCACTCCGCGCAGCGGATGCGTCCGCTCGTAGTGGTGTTCGTGTCCACACAGGACGAGATCGACCCCGGATGCGTCGAACAGCGGTAGCCACTGCTCTCGGATACCGAGATCGGCACCGTTGTGATGTTCCGCACTGGATACGGCCGTCTGATGCATGCAGACGATGATCCAGTCGATGTCCGGGTCGGCTCGTGCCTGGCGCAGCGTCCGTTCCAGCCATGCCCGCTGCCGCCCGCCGCTGTAACCGCGGATGTACACCGTGCCCGCGTCCTGGTAGCAGACGTCGTCGTTCTGCAGGACGACGAAGCGTGCGTTCGCGACCGTGAAGGCGTACCACAGGCCCAGCAGGTCCGCCGGCGCGCCGTTCGTGCCCGGTTCGTCGGAGTCCGTGGCGTTTCCGGGCAGCAGGAAGCGGCTCTGGTAGGCGGTCAGGCCCAGCGGGCCGTTCCCGCGTTCGATCTCGTGGTTGCCGGCGGCGGGCATCCACGGATGGTGCCGCGCGGATCTGCTGATCATGTTGAACCAGTCGGACCACGCCCGCGGTGGATTGCGCCGCTGGTTCGCGTACGACAGGTCACCGGCGACCAGGGTGAACAGCGAACCGACGTGTTCGACGCCGGTCACGGCGTTCCTGGACGCCGGTGTGCCGAACGGATCGTAGGACGCCGATGTTCCGTGGTCGCCGAAACAGGTGAAGGTGAACGGTGCCCGGCCGCGCGGGGCGGTCCGCAGGGTTCCGCCGTCGGTGCGGGCGATCCGGTCGTGGATCACCTCGTAGAGGTACCGGGAGTCCGGCTCGAGCCCGGTGAGCAGGGCGTGGTGATTGATCACATCTTCGCCGGTGACGGCGTCGGTGTAGACGCGGGTGACAGCGTGCACCTCGCGGTCGAGACCCCCGGGCGCGTTCCCGAACCGTACCCGTGGGCGCCGCACCATCCGCGGCGTCGTCCACGACACGGCCATCGACACGGCCGGGTCCGGCCCGAACGTCAGATGGAGGTGTTCGACGGGTGTTCCCGCACGCAGGACCAACGGATCTCCTCACTACTGACAGCGACCACATGGCCGGACTGCTCCGGACGGCTCCGGACCACTTTGGACCGCTTCGAACAGCTCCGTGCGGCTTTGGACGGTTCGGGACGGTCCCAGGTGGCGAAGGGGTGACTTCGCAAGCGTTCCGCCACAGCGAAGGGGCGGCCCCGCCGCAGCGGAACCGCCCCTTCGTAGCCGACCTGTCGCTCTCCTACTCGCTGGACTTGGCGAGGTCGATCGGGGGAGCGTCGGGGATCTGGGTGGGCTTCGGCTTGCCACGGAAGACGAACTTCGCGTCCTCGCCCTCGCCCTCGATGTCGCCGAACACCATCTCGCCGGGCTTGAGCGTCCCGTACAGGATCTTCTCGGACAGGACGTCCTCGATCTCCCGCTGGATCGTCCGGCGCAGCGGCCGGGCCCCCAGTACCGGGTCGTAGCCCTTCTCGGCCAGCAGTGTCTTCGCCGCCGGTGTGAGATCGAGCGTCATATCCTTGTTCTTCAACTGGACGTCCACCCGGGCCAGCATGAGGTCGACGATCTGGAGGATCTCGTTCTCCTGGACGATCTCGCCCTTCTCGTCGCGGATCTCTTTCCCGGACAGCTGCTGGAAGACGATGGTGTCGTCGATCCGGTTGAGGAACTCGGGCCGGAAGTGCTGCTTGAGCTCGTCCTGGACCTTCGCCTTCATCCGCTCGTAGTCGATGGCGCCCGCGCCTGTTGCGAACCCGATACCCGGCCCCTTGGAGATGTCCCGCGTGCCCAGGTTCGAAGTCATGATCAGAATGGTGTTCTTGAAGTCGATCAGCCGACCCTGCGAGTCGGTCAGCCGACCGTCCTCCAGGACCTGCAGGAGGGTGTTGAACACGTCCGGGTGAGCCTTCTCGACCTCGTCGAACAGGACGACCGAGAACGGCTTGCGCCGCACCCGTTCGGTGAGCTGGCCGCCCTCCTCGTAGCCGACGTAGCCGGGCGGGGAGCCCACCAGCCGCGAGACCGTGTGCTTCTCCATGTACTCGGACATGTCGAGCTGGATCAGCGAGTCCTCGTCGCCGAACAGGAACTCCGCCAGCGTCTTGGACAGCTCGGTCTTGCCGACACCGGAGGGACCGGCGAAGATGAACGACCCACCGGGACGCTTGGGGTCCTTCAGGCCCGCCCGGGTACGCCGGATCGCCTGGGAGACAGCCTTGATCGCCTTCTTCTGGCCGATGACGCGGCGGTGCAGCTCGTCCTCCATGCGCAGGAGGCGGGCGGTCTCCTCCTCGGTGAGCTTGAACACAGGGATACCGGTCCAGATCGCCAGGACCTCGGCGATCTCCTCGTCCCCCACCTCGGCGACGACGTCCATGTCGCCGGCCTTCCACTCCTTCTCCCGCTTGGCCTTCTCCGCCAGGAGGGTCTTCTCCCGATCACGCAGGGAGGCGGCCTTCTCGAAGTCCTGCGCGTCGATCGCGGACTCCTTGTCCCGGCGGACGTTCGCGATGCGCTCGTCGAACTCGCGCAGGTCCGGCGGGGCGGTCATCCGGCGGATGCGCATCCGGGACCCGGCCTCGTCAATGAGGTCGATCGCCTTGTCCGGCAGGAACCGGTCGGAGATGTAACGGTCGGCAAGGGATGCCGCCGCGACCAGGGCCGCGTCGGTGATCGAAACACGGTGGTGCGCCTCGTAGCGGTCCCGCAGGCCCTTGAGGATCTCAATGGTGTGCGCCACCGACGGCTCCGCGACCTGGATGGGCTGGAAGCGCCGCTCCAGGGCGGCGTCCTTCTCCAGGTGCTTGCGGTACTCGTCGAGGGTGGTCGCGCCGATCGTCTGCAGCTCGCCACGGGCCAGCATCGGCTTGAGGATGGACGCGGCGTCGATCGCGCCCTCGGCGGCACCCGCGCCGACGAGCGTGTGCAGCTCGTCGATGAACAGGATGATGTCACCGCGGGTGCGGATCTCCTTGAGGACCTTCTTCAACCGCTCCTCGAAGTCACCGCGGTAGCGGGAGCCGGCGACCAGCGCACCGAGGTCGAGCGTGTACAGCTGCTTGTCCTTGAGCGTCTCGGGCACCTCGCCCTTGACGATCGCCTGGGCCAGCCCCTCGACCACGGCGGTCTTGCCGACGCCGGGTTCCCCGATCAGGACCGGGTTGTTCTTGGTCCGGCGCGACAGCACCTGCATGACGCGCTCGATCTCCTTCTCGCGCCCGATCACCGGGTCGAGCTTGGACTCGCGCGCCGCCGCGGTGAGGTTGCGGCCGAACTGGTCGAGCACGAGCGAGGTCGACGGGGTGCCCTCCGACGGCGCGCCGGCGGTCGCCGGGTCGCCTTTGCCCTGGTAACCGCTCAGCAGCTGGATGACCTGCTGGCGGACCCGGTTCAGGTCGGCACCGAGCTTGACCAGGACCTGGGCGGCCACGCCCTCGCCCTCGCGGATCAGCCCGAGCAGGATGTGCTCGGTCCCGATGTAGTTGTGGCCGAGCTGCAGGGCCTCCCGCAGGGACAGCTCCAGCACCTTCTTGGCGCGCGGAGTGAACGGGATGTGTCCGCTCGGGGCCTGTTGCCCCTGCCCGATGATCTCCTCGACTTGTGACCGAACACCCTCGAGGGAGATGCCCAAGGACTCCAACGCCTTGGCGGCGACACCCTCGCCCTCGTGGATCAGCCCGAGCAGGATGTGCTCGGTCCCGATGTAGTTGTGGTTGAGCATCCTGGCTTCTTCCTGAGCCAGGACGACGACCCGACGTGCCCGGTCGGTGAATCTCTCGAACATGTGCGCTCCTTCGAGCGGTGCGACCGACCACACGGCAGCCGGTATCCGCATGCTAGCTCCGCCGAGGCATGTCCTCACGCATCGAACGGAAACCTACCCGCCGGCCCCGCCCTCTTCGTCGTGGACGGCGGACCGACCGGGGTAGCCAGTCCACCAGCGAAGACGCCTGAAACAACGGTGGACGACCAGGGCCGATTCCGTCCCGCTGTTCCGCCGAGAGCAGAACGAAATCTCGCGGTCACCGGAGGAGGCGTCCACCCGCCAGGGGTGAGCGGGCAACCTCCTCGTCAACGGCGGGCGGCCGCTGGGGGCGGCCCGTGTCACGGCTCCGGCCGCCTACCGTGTGGTCGCGAAAAGTAATGACTATCGCGCTCCGGCGCCCAGTCGCTGTGCAGGGAATGAAATACTACTCAGAGTAATCGTAAAATCAGTAAACGATTCGTTCTGGGCGGGGGGTCATACAGTTACCGCCGTCTCTCGACGGAAAGACGAGAACATGCTGGTTGGCCCAGGTCTCTCGGCCGCCATGGGGCCAAAGGCGGCGCGATCATATTCTTCGCGCTGTCGGAGTCCCCGGTCCCTCGGCTGCCATGTTGTTATCCGATCACCGTTATCCGATCGCCAGTCCGCCGTCGCCTTGCGTGTCTATCCACGCGCGCAGGCGCAGTTCACGCTCCGAATCAGGCGTGAACGGGCACGTTGTGCAGTATTGAGAGGTCATCCGGTGGGCGAGGCAGCACGAACCCCGACGCATCGCCGTCTGCCGGCGGCCACGATGAGTGAACTCGAACCACGCGGGGCGGGCCCGCATCGGTGGACTGGCGAGGGCGAAGAAGGCGTCCGCCTCTGCCCGTCCGATGTCCGGATCCCGGGTCACCCGTTCGGTCAGCAGGAACGTCCGGCCGCACTGCGCGGCCACCATGCCCCACAATGCGGACAGGCCCAGGCGTGCCTGCGCCTGCAGGGTCATGACAAGTGGCTCGAGATGCCCCACCAGAGCAGTCACCAGCCGTCGCCGCAGGGCGTCCCGATCGGCAACCACGTCGATCATTCGGCCGGTCGTCGGATCGGTCGTCCGGTCGCTCACCGGGTCGTGCCGGCGATCGTCCGTCGCAGGCACGACCGTCACAAAGAGTGCCGGATCGTCCGTGAGCATGGTCACACGCTCGGAATGAAAAGCCGTGGCGTCGAACCATCCGCCGGGCGCGGCGTGCAGGGACATGTCGTGTGCGCACACGTCCGGTACCCGGCTGTGCAGCATGTACGCCGCGATGGCGAGTCCTCCCACGCCACTGGCATAGGCGCTCAGGAAGTGGGTGGCCGAGACCTCCCGGCTGTACCCGTACGCGTCGGACATCGCCCGCAGCTCCCGGTCGAGCCTGCCGTCGGCAAGCAGGTCGGCGCAGTGCAGCCAGCCGGTGGCGGCGCGGCCGGGATGGCCGACATGCCCTGACTGCCCGTCGAGCACTGCCGCGACGGCTTCGAGCGTTCCTGCCAGCAGCGGACGGGCCTGCGCCGGTACGGCCCGTGATGGGTGGTTCCCCATCATCTGCGCCGAATGGTCTCCAGTCAGTGGAATGTGCTGGTAGCAGGTCCTCACCGGGACTGTCCGGCGGGCGTCGGCACGACGACGGTGCCGCGTCGGTACGGCGGATCCGGGATGCCGGACCCTATAATGATCATAGGTTGGACGGGCGGAACCGATTCCGACGACGGGTGGACGGGGGGCGGATGGACGGTGGTTGTCGCGGGTTGCCGACTCGACGGCGCAGGGCGGGCCCGGACGCGGTCGCCGGTGAGATGGTGGTTCGCGGTGTCGACGCGGTTGCCGCTGTTTACGTGGTTGCGGGTGTGGTCGTGGATCGTGTCGGGGACGGGGAACACCGTGGGTTTCGCCGGTCCGTCGCTGGAATGGCGCATGCGTTTAGGTAAACCTAAGTTCATGCGTCGCGTCAACTCGCCGACCGCGACAGTGGGATGTGTCGCGCCGGAACCGTTGTGTCGCGGTCATGGGCATCCCGGGTACGCGAAGCGTCCCGGCGCTGGTCACCGTGCCGGCACCGTCTGGGCGCCGCGGTGACCGCCCCGCCCGGGGACGGCCGTTCGCCCACCGTTTCAGCCGGCGCGGGAGCGGTCGACGCCGGGCTGGCCGGTGGTGCCGGCGGAATCGACCGGCTGCGGTCACTGGTGGCCATCGCCCTGGACGGGCTTGCGGCCGGGACCTCGGCCCGTGGCGGTCCCCTGCCACCTGGTGGTCCGGCAGGCGTGAGCCGGTGGGTCCATGACGTGCTGGAGGGCCAAAGGCGACACGATCATGTTTCTTTCACGGCCGGGGTTCCTGCCGGATCCGGGGTTCCTCCCCGGTCGCCGGAGTCGATCCGGGAGGTCCGGGAGGCCCAAGTCCCCGGGGCGCTCGGGGGACGTTCCGGGCGCCCGCCCGATCAGGAGCTGTCCGACCAGGCAGCCGGCCCCCCCGGGGTGCCTTCCGCCGAGAGCTCTCGGGAGCTTCCCGCCCAGGGGCCCTGGGCGCTTCCCCCCGAGGGCGTCGGGACGCACGCCGCCCTGTCCGGGCTCACCCGCATGCTTGCGCAGGGGGCGGCCGACCCGGCCGATCCGGCCTGCGCCGCCCATCTGCACTGCCCGCCGCTTGCCGTGGCCGTTGCCGCCGACCTCGTGGTCTCCGCGCTGAACCCGTCCCTGGACTCGTGGGACCAGGCGCCCGCGGCCACGGCCATGGAGACCGAGGTCGTCGCCGCGCTCGCCGGGTTGGTCGGTTTCGATCCCGTTGCGGCCAGCGGAGCGATCACCACCGGTGGTACGGCGTCCAACCTCACCGCGCTGATGCTGGCCCGCGACAACCTCTCCGCACTGACCACCGCCGCGCCGGCCGCGGGCCTGCCAGGTCGTCCCGCCGTAAGGGTGTTCTGTTCGTCCGCCGCGCATTTCTCGATCGGACGGGCCGCGGCGGTGCTCGGTCTGGGCCCCGACGCGGTGGTGCCGGTCGCAACCGACGGTACGCACCGGCTCGACCCGTCCAGTCTGGAGGTTGCGATCTTGCGTGCTCGGCGCAGCGCCGACCGCGCCGGCCGGAGGTTCGCTCCAGTCGTCGTTGCGACCGCCGGGACGACCGACATCGGCGCGTTCGATCCGCTGCGGGCGGTGACGGAGGTGGCCCGCGCGCACGGCGCCTGGGTGCATGTGGATGCGGCCTACGGCGGCGGGGCGCTGCTGTCGGACCGGCTCGCGCCCCTGCTCGACGGGATCGCCGAGGCGGACTCGGTTGCCCTCGACCTGCACAAGCTGGGCTGGCAGCCCATAGCGGCCGGGGTCCTGCTCACGCGCGACGCAGGAAGGTGGGCGACCCTGGAGCACGAGGTCGCCTACCTCAACGCGACCGACGATGCGCTGGCCGGCTATCCGAGCCTGCTCGGACGGTCGCTGCGCACGAGTCGGCGCGCCGACGCCTTCAAGATCGCCGTCACTTTCCGGGCATTGGGACGCCATGGGCTCGGCAGGCTCGTGGACGCCTGCCATGACCTGGCCTGCCACGCCGCCACGCGGATCAGCTCCCACCCGCGCCTGGAACTGGCCGCACCGGTGACCCTGAGCACGGTTGTCTTCCGGTATCTGCCAGTTGCCACCGCCACCGGCACCACTGCCGGCACCGCCACCGGTACCGTCGACGTTGACGGGATCAACGCCCGGTTGCGGCGGCGGCTGCTGGAGTCCGGCCGGGCCGTCGTGGGACGTACCGAGTTCGGGCCGGACCGGTCGGTCCACCTCAAGCTGACGTTGCTCAACCCAGACGCTACCGCGAGTGACGTCGACGCCCTGCTGGGCGCCGTCGTCCGGGCCGGGGATGCCGAAGACCGGGGTTGATGTCACGGGCCGTCAGCGGTCTGGCACACGGCTGTCGTCGTCGACTGTCAGCAGTCGTGCGATGCTCCCGAAGCCGGGAGTAGTGGTCGTAACCCGGGGCCGGCATAGAGAGGTGGACCGTGGGTTTCCATTCGGTCGTGCATGGTGAGCGATACGTGTTCGCGGATCTGGCGGAGCTGCTCGCCAAGGCGGGCGAGGAGAAGTCCGGTGATCGGCTGGCGGGCCTCGCCGCGTACTCGACGGCCGAACGGGTAGCGGCCAGAGGCGCGCTCGCCGACGTCCGGTTGTCGGAGATCGCCGCGACGCCGCTGATCGACGACGCCGTCACCGATCTGATTGTCAGCATCCACGACGTGGATTGTTTCAGTGCCATGTCGTCCCTGACCGTCGGCGAGTTCCGCGATCTGGTGCTGCGGCCGGACTTTCCCGTGCGGTGGCATTCCGGCCTGGCCGGCGGAATAACGCCGGAGATGGCTGCGGCGGTCGCGAAAATCATGAGTGACAAGGAGCTGGTCACCGCCGCGAAACCGCTGCGGACGGTCACCCGTTGTCGAAGCACGATGGGTGAGACAGGCGTGTTCGGTGTTCATGTCCGCTCGAACCATCCTATGGACGACCTCGAAGGCATCCTGCTGCCGGCGTTGGACGGCCTGATGTCCGGATGCGGCGACGCCGTGATCGAGGTGAACGCGTCCATGGAGTCCGGTGCCCAGGTCGAGCGGACCCTACGTGGGCTCGGCTCGCTTGTCAGGCAGCTCGGCGTACCGACCCAGACTTGCGTTCTCGGGCGCGTCGTCACCCAGCTCGCCGCGATGGAGGCGGGTGCTCCCCTCGACCTGCTGTTCGGGTGGATCGGGGGGACGGAGAGCGCGAACCGGGCGTTCGGGGTGAACTGGGGTCTCCTGGATGCCGGCCGGCAGGCTGTTCTCGACCACCATCGTGACCGTGCCGGTGACTTCGTCGGTGACCAGGTCATGTACTTCGCGGTCGGGCAGGGCAGTGCGTTTTCGGTCGAGGCGCATCACGGTCTGGATCAGCTCACGATTTCCGCGCGGGCGTATGGTGTCGCCCGCGCCTTCGACCCCTTTCTGGTGAACTCCGTGGTCGGATTCGGTGGAGCGGACTATCTGTCCGATTCCCGACAGGTCATCCGGGCCGGGCTGGAGGATCACTTTGTCGGCAAGCTGCTCGGACTGCCGATGGGGTGTGACGTCTTCTATACCAGTCGTGTCGACAGCGGTCAGAACACCGGTGACGATCTGCTGATGCTGCTGGCTGCCGCCGGCTGTAACCACGTGGCTGGCGTGCCCTCCGGCCACACCGTCACCGGCCAGGTGGCCAGCCAGCGGTCGACGGGTGTCGGTGACGCGATCGGAGTACGGGACCTTTTCGGGCTGTACCCAGCCCCGGAGTTCGCCGCCTGGATGGCCGACCGCGGTCTGTTCAGCGGCCAGGGGCTGCCCGACCACGGCTCTCCTCGTGGTGCCGGCAGGCTCGGGCAGCCACCGGAGCGGTGGCTCGTCGATCCGGTCGGGCCTATGGCGGCATTCCTGGAGGACGGTCTCGACCGGGTAAGGTTGTCGTGAATCCGTCATAGTCCGGTGCTCTTGCGGGGTATTCCGGGTCGCTCGGGTACGGCGAAAGCTTGAAATGGGCCCACCTGTGCCGGCTGTGGCACGGTTCATAGCTTGTAATCGGTATGCGGTTAAGGGAAACAGGGCCGATTACTGCCGGTAGTTTCCGCACGTCGACCAACGACCGAGAGTAGTTTCGGTGATTTTTGCGTCGCGTTCGCCGGTGCTGAGACCCACTCGATACGTGCGCGTCACACCGGTGACCGACCCAGGTCTCGATCGACTCCTGATACGTTCGCTCCACACCGACACAATTTGCGTTACCGGAGTGGATCCGGGGGGTCGTATTCCTAATTTGTTTCTCCGTCATCATGTCGTGACCGAGCCGATGGACTGAAGTTCCGCGGACCCGGTCCGCCGCGTTCCTATCCCCGCCCGTCGGGACGGTTTCCACGCGGGTCGAGCCCGCGTGGTCCACCTTCTTTCACGCAGGCGCTCACGGCAGATTCTCCCGTCCAGCGGAAAGCCCGGGCACGGGAGAAAAATAATCGCGCCGCCCTTAGGCCTCCGGTTTTCCGGGGATCTCCGGCCTTCCGGACCTGCCGGATCGGTTCCGTCGATCCGGCAGGAACCCCGAGCGCGAAAAGAGAATGATTGCGCACTCTTCGGCCGACTGGACAGCATCTGTCAGAAAGAGGCCGCACCAACAGTTCATATGTCGGACCGGGAACCCCGGTCACGGCAACTCGTGTACGCAGCGGCCGGCCGCGGCGGCCGCCGTCTGCGAACCAGGGGAGATCAGTGGATGAGTGTGCCTGACGAGCGTATATTCGACGCCTATCTGGCAGATCTGGTGCCGCGGCCGCGAGCTTCCTCGACGGTGCTTTCGACCACGCACACCACATCTTTTTCCGGTTACCGGCCGGACGAACAAGTAGTCGTGTCGGTGGTGGTACCGACCCGGAACGAGGCCGCGAATATCGAGCCGCTCCTGCGCCGCCTTGATTCCGCGCTGGCCGGTCTACCCAGTGAGGTCATCTTCGTGGATGACTCCGACGACGACACACCTGAGATCGTCATGGCGCTCCGTCATTCCGTTCGGATGCGGGTCCGGATCCATCACCGGCCCGCGCCCTATCGGGCCGGTGGACTCGGGGGAGCCGTCACCGAAGGCATCCGGCTGTGCCGTGCCGACTATGCCGTCGTTCTCGACGGCGACCTCCAGCATCCGCCCGAGGTGGTTCCCGAGCTCCTTGCCGCGGCGGTCAGCGGTGATGTCGACGTCGTCATCGGCAGCCGGTACGTCACCGGGGGGAGCGCATCGGGACTTGCCAACGGAGTCCGCCGGCTGGTCTCCTCCGGCGCGAACCTGCTGTCACGTCTTGCCTTCCCGTTGCGGCTGCGCGGTGTCTCGGACGTGATGAGCGGCTTCTTCCTCGTCCGGATTGCCGCGTTGGATCTGGATCGGCTCCGTCCGGACGGCTACAAGATCCTGCTTGAGCTGCTGGTACGAACCGGCCGGCTGCGCGTCGTCGAGGTCGGCTATGTCTTCGGTGAACGGCACGCCGGAGAGTCGAACGCGTCGGTGTCGGAGGGAGTCCGTTTTGCTCGGCGGCTGTTCTCGCTGCGGATGCCCAGGGCGGCGAGATTCGCCCTGGTAGGTGCCTCCGGGACATTGCCCAACATTTTTGGAACCGCGTTCCTGCACCATGCCGGCATGCATTACATGGTAGCCGCGGTGGTCGCCACCCAGCTCGCCATACTCTGGAACTTCATCGGCTGTGAGCTGCTGGTCTGGGAAGGCGGTAGCCAGTCCAGGATCCGTCGCTACCTGCCTTTCGCGCTGCTGAACAACCTCGACCTCGTCATCCGGCTCCCGCTGCTCGGACTGTTTGTCGACCGATGGCACACAAGCGTTCCGGCGGCCACGCTCGTGACCTTGGGGATCGCCGTTTCCGTTCGTTACGTACTGGTCGACAGGATTATTTACAGCGAGTGTCGGCGGCCGGTGCGTAATCCTTTCCGATACAGCCGCGGGGTGGCTGCCGGAGCAGTGGGGGAGGCCGAGGCGTGACCGGGCCTGAAAGACGGCGCCGGCGGATCGGACGGCGTCGTGCGCTGGCCGGGCTGCTTGCGATGGCGTCCATTCAGCTGGTCGCCGTCGTTCTCGTCGCTCCTGACCCGGCGAAGGCCGTCACCTGCGCGGCGGAGCAGTGGACCGGCGACTACTTCGCCAACACGACGCTGGCGGGGCCGGCGGCCGACTCACGCTGTGACGACGACATCAGATTTGACTGGGGGGAGACCGGCCCGGGGATCGGTGGAATCGGCGGGTCTGGATATTCCGCCCGTTGGACCCGGAGCGTCCGTCTCGAATCCGGGGAATACTCGTTCAGCGCCACGGCTGACGACGGGGTCCGGATCTACCTCGACGACGCCCTCGTCATCGACGAATGGCGGGACCAGGGGCCGACCGCCTTCACGGCGACCAGGACCGTCGTCGCCGGAACGCACAAGGTGACCGTCGAGTATTACCAGGGTGGTGGCGGCGGGCTGGTACGTGCCGGCTACAGCGGTGGTGGAGATCCCGGAGAGATACCTCCGCCGCCATCAGGTGGCTGCACGGGCGACTGTCAGGGCTCCTGGGAGGTCCTGCCCTACCAGTCCCCGGTCCGGTCGGTGCACGCCACCGTGCTGCGCACGGGAAACGTGCTGCTCGTCGCCGGCTCCGGGAACAACGGAAACGCGGCGGCGAACAACGAGTTCGTCTCGAAGGTGTGGAATCCGTCGACCGGTGAGTTCGCCGATGTTCCCACCCAGGAGGACCTCTTCTGCGCCGGGCACACCCAGCTCCCCGACGGGCGGATTCTGCTCGCCGGTGGAACGCTGGAGTACCCGACACCGACCACCAATTACAAGGGTCTGGCGATCAGCTATCTCTTCGACCCGATGACGAACACCTACACCAAGACGAACGACACACCGGGCGGCGGGCACTGGTACCCCTCCCTGGTGAACCTCGGAAACGGCTCGGTGTTTGCGACGGGGGGGCTCAACGAGAATGGCTCCGGAAACGTCGCCGTCGAGATGTTCGACGCCAAGAAGAACCAGTGGAAACCCTTCAACGAGGTACCGCAGACGTACTTCTACTGGGGTCTCTATCCGAACATGGTGCTGATGGCGGACGGCCGGCTCTTCTATGCCGGTACGCACACCTT
The DNA here is from genome assembly GCF_900634745.1 of Protofrankia symbiont of Coriaria ruscifolia. NCBI lineage: Bacteria > Bacillati > Actinomycetota > Actinomycetes > Frankiales > Frankiaceae > Protofrankia > Protofrankia symbiont of Coriaria ruscifolia. The sequence goes on along the minus strand of NZ_CAAAFR010000199.1, from coordinate 130,721 downwards.
CGGCAATGCGTTGCCGAACACGTCGGGGTCGGAGATATACGATATCGCCACTGGAACGATCACCGATGTTCCGGGTCTGCGGGACATCGACTTCCGGGACCAGGGCGCCACGGTGCTGCTTCCACCCGCCCAGGCCCAGAAGGTGGCCGATTTCGGCGGTGGAAACACCTACAGCGACCTCGATCCGACCAACCACACGGACATCATCGACCTGCGCAAGGAGGATCCGCAGTGGACGTCTGGGCCGGACCTGCCGGCGGCCAAGATGTATGTCAGCGCCGTCATCCTGCCCGACGGAAAGGTGTTCGAGACCGGCGGCGCGAAGCACAACTACGCCGAGTACGCCGTACCCGAGGCGTCGATGTACGACCCGGTCGCCAACACGTTCACACCGGTGCCAGCTGATCCGCTGGCCCGGATGTACCATTCGGAGTCCTTCCTCCTTCCGGACGGCCGGGTGGCGTCGATCGGGAACAATCCGGCGACCGGAGAATTCGACCTGGGAATCTCGGTCTACTCTCCCTGGTACATGTCGAGGCAGCGGCCGACCATTACCGCCGCAGCTGACCAGTTCGACCTCGGTTCGACGCAGAACCTGACCGTGAGCGGGAACATCGGCCGCGTCACGCTGATCCGCCCGGCGTCGGTCACCCATCAGTCGGACCCGAACCAGCGCAGTGTCGACCTGCCGATAACAGGCACCGGAACGAATATCAGTGTGGCGGTTCCGAGCAATCCGAACATCATTCCGGCCGGTTACTACATGATGTTCGTCCAGGATATGAACGGAGTGCCATCCGTGGCGAAGTGGGTGCATGTCGGATGACCCGACGGAGAATCCTTCTCAGCGCGGCGACGGCTGTATGCGTCACGGTGGGCCTGCTCGTCGGCCTTCGCGTGGCCGGCGTGTTCGGCCCGCCGGCTGGTGACAGCGGTGATGTTCGGCCGGTCGCGGTCAAACACGCGCTCGGGCCCGGAAACCGGGATCTCAGCGGCAGGATCCAGCCGCACGGGAACGGTAGGCCGTCGCCCGCGACATTGTGGGTGGACGGCTGCGACCACAACTACGCGGACGCCGGAGGCAACACGAACGTCTGTGTTCCGAAGGTCGCTCCCGGCGGTCGTCCGGTCGACTGTGACTTCCTGCGGAAGGCCGGATTCGGACCGCTCAAGGTAACGGGAACGGACAGCAAGCATCTTGCCGGCGCCGGCGGAAGCGCCCCTCGTGGTGCGACGGTCTGCACCGATTAGATCTCGCGGGTTTCTCGGACCTGACGGACCTGACGGACCAGTGAAGCCGATCCGCTGGGAACCCCGGGTGCACAAAGGCCGTCGTCACGCCGTCCGCACGTCGGATGGCTCTCGGACACGGGCCCGGGTCCGTGGTCGTCAACACGCTTCTGCCGTTTCGATCCGGTCAGCCGTCAGAAAGGCCAAGAATATGCCCTGCGATTCACCGGTAGGGCCGACGCCGTGAGGCCGGCCCTCCGCAGGATTGCTGCCGTGGCATTGCTCTGCCTGGCCGGGTGTGCTGGCTGCGCCGCGGGCGAGCCGGCACACCTGGACGCTGGTTCGCCCGTACGGCCGTCAGCGGGTACCGCAACAGCCACCAGCGGTTGGCACGGCACCGTCCCGAAGGTTTCCCGGCCGCGGCCGTCGTTCACACTTGTGGACACCTCCGGGCGGAGTTTCGACTTTGCCAGGCAGACCGCCAGGCGCGCCACATTGCTTTTCTTCGGCTACACGAACTGCCCGGACGTCTGTCCGACGACCATGGCTGACATCGCCGCCGCCAGACAACTGGTGAGTACCGATGTCGGGTCGGCGCTCACGGTCGTCTTCGTGACCACGGACCCCGGGCGGGACACCGCCGGGGTGCTGCGGACCTGGCTCAACCAGTTCGACTCCTCGTTCGTCGGGCTTACCGGCTCGCCGGAACAAATTGACGCCGCGCAACAGGCCGTGGGTGTGCCGCTCGCGCAGGCGCAGCAGGCACCCGGCGGCCAGTACACCGTGGCACACGCGGCCCAGGTCGCCGCCTACGGTGTCGACGACATCCAACATGTCCTGTACTTCGCCAGTTCCACGGTTGCCGACTATGCGGCCGACCTGCCGAGGCTGCTGGCCGCCTCGTGAGAACGCTCGTGAGAACGCCGGACCGTCCTGCACGGTCTCGGGCCGTTGCCGTCCGGTTGACGCCGGCCGTTTGTACCGACCACTCAGGTAGGAATCAGTGAACCCCAATCAGGCGCTTGCCACGCCACCGTCGTTTCACGCTTTCCTGACGAGGATGCCAAGGCAGCTGCGTTTCACTGTCGGCGGTGGGACCAACATTGTCGCACGGGTCGTGCTGATGGCTTTCTTCGGCTACTTCTTCGGGACCTGGGGCCAGTCCGGGTACGGATATTCGGTGGCCGCCGCGACAATCCTGCTGTGGGGTCTGGACCGTGGCTTCATCTGGCATGGGAACGAAGGCAGCCGGGTCTGGCTCGCCCTTGTTCGTATCTCGACCGAATCGATGGGCTGGCTGCTGTTCGCCGCACTCACGAAGGCTGCGGTGAACCCCCCGGTCATGAGTCAGGTCGGCCTGCGTAATCTCCTGGCCGCCCTGGCCTGCGCCGTCGTGGTGGTTTCCGCGCACCTGCTGTCGTCTTCCTGGTTCGTCTTCGGTGCCACCGTGACAACTCCGTACGTTCGCATTCTGCGCGGCTGCCTTCTGCTGCCCGCCCTGCCGTTGCTCGTCGACATGACCCAGGCGCTGTATCACAATCGCGGTGAGGTGGCGCTTGGAACGTGGACCGCGGTGTCGCTGGTGATGCTGTTGGTTGCCGGCCTGACGCTGGTACGGGCCCAGTACAGCTGGCAGCTGCCCGAACGGGTCGATCATGTGAACTTGGAGGATCAGGCACCACCCAGGTACACCTTCTCGCTGATTGTGCCCGCACGGCAGGAACCCGTTCTCGGGCGCACCCTGACCCAGGTGCTGGCAGGTGACTATCCGCTGAATCTCTTCGAGCTCATCGTCGTCGTGTCGGACGACGAGCTCGACCGGGAGACCCGTGAGATGGCGCAGGACTTCGCGGACCGATACCCCAATGTGAGGGTCGTGACGCCCCGGAGCGCGATGCGAAGCAAACCGCTTTCACTCGAGGACGCGCGAAAGTACTGCCACGGTGAGCTGATAGGAATTGTCGACGCGGAATCCCTGATCGCGCGCGGTCTGCTCAGTTACATCAACACACTGGCCGTGCACCATCCGGAAATCGGGATCTTCCAGGGCGGCGTCCAGCTGATGAACGTCCGCGGCTCCCACTGGCGGCGGCCGGAGTCGGGCGGACCGCTGCGCGCCCTAGCCGACTGGGCTAACAGCGGCACCTCGTGGTGGCGGGCGCGTAACTGCCTGGAGTACTACATCTGGTTCATGTCGCGGCTGCGTTATCAGGCGATGGCGCGTTTCATCCCGCTCGGTGGCAACACCGTGTTCATCCGGCGCGAGATTCTTGACCGGCTGGGCGGCTGGGATGTCTCCTGCCTGACAGAGGACTGTGATCTCGGCGTGCGCGCCTCGGTGGAAGGCGTCGTCACCGCGGTTTTCTACCATCCCGAGCTGACCACCCGGGAGGAGACGCCGGAAAGCCTGGGAAAACTCGTGGTGCAGCGCACCCGCTGGATGATGGGCTTCATCCAGGTCTTCCGGAAGGGCGACTGGCGCCGGTTGGCGGGCCGGCGGCAGCGAGTGCTAGCCGCCGAGATGCTGTTGATGCCGTTCTTCCAGGCCATGGCCGGCCTGATCCTGCCGGCCTCCGTGCTGCTCGCCTTTTTCCTGAGCGGGTCGGTGGGTATTGTAATTATCTTCTGGTTGCCACTCATTGCCATGCTGATGCTGACGCTCACCGAAGAGGCCGCCTTCCGGGAGTTTGCCGACGCGTACCGGATCAAGGTGACTCCGCTGGACAGCGCCCGGCTGATAGTGAGTGCGCCGGTCTACCAGCTCGTGTTGTCGCTGGCGGCACTGCGGGCCGTCGTGCGTCTGGTCCAGGGAAAACTCGAATGGGAAAAGACGACGCATGTCGGCGCCCACCACGTGGTGATACCGGCCCCGTCCGAGCTTGAGGGGGTCTCGTGACCGCAACCACGCTTCCGGTTCTCGACCGCGACACCGGCACCGAACCGGCTGATAGCCGCCGTGGCCGCCGTGGCCGCCGATTCGGTGATTCCGTCGCGGACGCTCGGGGCCGGGCCATGGTCTGGCTGCTAGAGCACTGGCAGAGCATCACAATCCTCGCCGTGATTCTCATCGTCTGTGGGCTCGTGCACGGCATCAACCGGGACGGCTGGCCGGGCCGTGTCAACGACGACGAGGGCACCTACACGGCGCAGGCATATGCCATGGAGTACTGGGGCCGGATCGCCCACTACACCTACTGGTACGACCATCCCTTCGGAGGATGGTTGCTCATCGCCGTCTACACGACGTTCACGCACGCGTTCGAGCGGGCTCCGACGGCGGTGGCCGCCGCCCGCGAATGCATGTTCGTCGTTCATCTGGTGAGCTGCGCGCTGCTCTACCAGTTCGCCCGCCGGCTGGCGCTGCGACGGATTTTCTCGGCTCTCGCCGTCATGCTGTTCTCCCTGGCGCCGCTTGCGGTCTGGTACCAGCGGATGGCCTTCCTCGACAACATTGCCGTGATGTGGCTGCTGGCGGCGTTGGTCTGTGCGGCATCTCCCCGGCGCAGCGCCGGGTCGGCGATCTGGGCCGGCGTCTTCATGGCCTTCGCGTTCTGGTCGAAGGAGACGATCCTGATACTCCTGCCGGCCGTCTACCTCCTGCTCCGCCAGAACCGCGACGTGCGGAACTGGCGGTTCGTGCGGCACAATTTCCTCGGCTTTCTCATCGCGGTCTGCGGCCTCTACGTTCTCTACGCTGTGATCAAGAACGAGCTGTTCGAGGGCGCCGGCCACGTCTCGCTGATCGGCGCAACCAGATGGCAGCTGTTCAACCGACCGGCGAGCGGAAGCCTGCTGGACGCGGGCAGCAGCACGCGCAGCATGGCCAACCTGTGGCTGCACATCGATCCCTATCTGGTGTGCGCCGGTGTTGTCGCCGCGGTCCCGGCGCTTTTCGTCAAGCGCCTGCGGATGATCGCGGTACTGTTGCTGATCCAGCTTGCCGTCATGTTCCGGAACGGATACATGCCATATGCGTACGTGACGGCGATGCTGCCGTTCGCGGCGCTGTGCGTGGCAGGCATGCTCGACGTGATGCTTCCGTACCGGCCACCCGCCGCCGGTACCGCTCACGGCCTGCCCGACGGCGTGCCCCGCACCCTGCCCAACAGCTTGCCCAACGACTTGCCGCGTGACGCGGCGTCCACCGGCGAACCGCAGCCGTCCCCGGTCCCGAGTCAACCCGCCGTGCTCGGTACGTGGATGCGTCTCGTGGCCGTGGCCAGCATCGTGACGGCGGGGCTGTTGACGCTCCCGGGTCAGTGGGCGCCGAAGCTGAGTACGGCACTGACGGCCGACGACAGCAGGCCGAGCCGGGACGCGGCACGCTGGTACATCGAGAATGTTCCGGACGGCCACACCGTCGTCACCGACGACAACATATGGACGGATCTTGAGCTGGCCGGCAAGAAGCCCGAGCCGATCTGGTTCTACAAGCTGGACCTCGACCCGGCCGTCCGAGGAAAGCTGAAGAACGGTTGGCAGGACATCGACTACTTCATTCTCGGTGAGCTGACACCGACCACCTTGAACGACCTGCCACTGGTTGCCGAGGGACTGCGGCACTCGGTCGTGGTGAAGTCCTTCGGTGACAATGGGCAGATTACAGTCCGTAAAGTGATCAAACCTGACTGCCCGGCCGACATCACGGCAACGCCGAGCTGCTGAAAATCCCGCCGGGTGCCGGTCCGAACCGGCGCCCGGCCCGACGTACCAATTTCTTCGGCACGTACTGGTTATTCGCATCCGTGCTACGGCGTCAGGTGGCGATGGTGTGATGGGAGTTGGTCGTGCCCCATGCGTCCGTCAGCTGACGGACGCGCGCAGACCGGCGATCAGAAGATCCAGCTGGAATGCGAAATCCTGCACGCAGTCGGACTCGGCGAGCGCGGGAAGAATTCGGCACAGGCTCGGCGTGTCCGCTGCGGTCACCATTGTGATGAACCAGGAGCCGGCCGGCTCGGTACGCTCGGCCCTGGTGCCCGCGATGCCGACGGTATCCGTCAGGACCGTCCCGAAGACCAGCCCCAGCACCGACCGGTAGCCGCGGGCCGCGGCACGCTCGTCGAGTCCCGCATCCAGCAGTGTTTCGAGCAGCGCGTCGATGACCTTCAGCGCACCCACCGAACGCGGGTTGGCCTGTTCGGCGGCAAGCGCGCGCATCGCCACCGAATGCCGGGTGAATGCGGCATAGAGCTGCTCCGCCAGCAGCCGCAGCCGTTCCTGCCAGGGCAGACCCGGATCCGGCAGGGAGATGCTCTCGAACACCCGCGCGGTCATACCGTCGAACAGGTCTGCCTTGTTCGCGACATGGTTGTACAACGACATCGCCTCGACACCCAGCTCCGCCGCAAGCCTGCGCATCGACAGTTTGGCGATGCCCTGCTCCCCGGCCAGCCGGAGCGCGGCGTCAAGGACCTTCTCTCGATTCAAGGTCTCCCGCGCCACGGGACGAATCTACCGCTCCACCGGAGCAGGCTTACAGCGTAAATACCTATGTGGTAGGCTTACGGTGTAAGTATGCGTCCTGGAGGACTCATGGATGTCGAAACCCTGTTGACCACCACCCGTACCGTTCGCCGCAAACTCGACCTCGACCGGGCCGTCCCCATCGAGGTGATCGAGGACAGCCTGCGCATCGCCCAGCAGGCCCCGGCGGCTGGCAACCTGCTGAGCGCGTTGCGTTGGGTGATCGTGCGGGACGCCGGGCTCCGCGCGAAGATCGCACCGATCGTCCGGGGCGCCGCGGCCACGATCATGCCCCAGCGCGAACAGCTCACCGAGGAGCAGAACCGCGTCATGAACTCCGCCCGGCACCTGCTGGACAATCTGGAACGGGTCCCGGTCCTCGCAATCCCCTGCCTGCCTGGCCCTCCACCGCAGGGTCACGTCTACCAAACCAGCTACTACGGGTCGGCCTACCCGGCGATCTGGAGCTTCCAGCTCGCCCTTCGTATCCACGGCCTCGGTAGCTCGATGTGTGCCTACCATCTGATCGACAAGGAGCCCGAGGTCTCGGCCCTGCTGGGCATCCCCAGTGACGTCAGCCAGATCACCATGCTCGCGGTCGCCTACACCACACAGACGGACTTCCAGCCGGCCGTGCGTCCACCGGCCGAGGAGATCACCTACATCGACAGCTGGAATCGCCGCCCATAGACACCACGAAGTCCGCTGAGAGAGCGCCCTGAGAACCTGGGCCTCCGGCAGCACGAGAAAAGCATCATCGCGTTGCCTTTGGCCCTTCAACATCTTCTACCTGTGTGTCCTACAGTGCCCTCCGGCATGTCTGGATCAAGACTTGGAGCAGCGTCCCCGTCGGTTTCTTCACGGTTCGCGGCTGGATGGTGAGCTCGACACGACGGGGCCGGTGACGGCAATATCTCGACCGATCCGCGTGCCCAGTTCCCTGAGGAGTTCCGTGGCCTGACTTTCGAACAGGGAGCGTTCCGTCGCGAGGTCGTTGCCGATGCCTTCGCCGGCGGCGAAGCCAACTCGTCGCAGATGCCTCTTACCATCCTCCTGCGTCACCGTCAGCTCGATCCCACCGGCCGCCCGGACGTAAAGCACATCATCGGCGAGGAAGGTGTCCTCGGTAGCACGGAACACGAGATTCGCGAACACCGAGGTGGCTTTCGGCGCTGACTCCTCCAGCCATTTCTCTACCTCGGAGTAGTCTAGAGCCGTCTCGCGCCAGAAGGCACCCTCGTCCAGGGAAAGCTCGGCGAGACGCCCTATTACGAATTCCTTGTCCAGAAATGCGAGAAGATTCCCCGCCCGCGGCCCCGAAGCCCTTCCGAAAAATACCGTGTAGACCGCTTCGAACGCATCGCGCTGCTTGAGCGGCGTCATGCGAGCCGCGTCGAAGAGAGTGGCCTGAATAATGTCCGGCTCCCACGGGCTCGACTGCAGGCTCTGCCCGACGAGATGCAGGAAGGCAATCTGCGTTGGGCGGAGGAGACCCGCCTCCGGAGGAAGAGCCGTCTTGAGCTCCAGATGTTCCTCCGGCGCCGCGAAGTGCTCAAGCCAGTATCGTGCGCTCTCCACGCGGCGAGTCAGATGTTCGAGTTCCCGGGGGTCGAGGGGCCTTCCCTTAAGTCTTTCCACCTGCTGTTCGACACTTATGTGGGGAAGCTGCACCAGGCTCGCGACAAGATCGAATGGGGGAGCGTAGTAGTCGGGATCCCCGTCGAGTGCCGACAGCCGATAAAGCGCACCGTCGATTTCACCAGCCGTGGTCCGCGCGCGCACCCGATCGAAGTCGCTGTAGAGCCGGGTGATCCTCTCCGCGTCAGGATGGAAATCTACCGTCTTGTTGGGCTGCGTGCGCACCATCAGAAAACGCAGGAGCTCCGGCGGGAGGAGATTTGCCATTCCTCGGGCGGAGACGCCGACCCCGCGCGAAGAACTCATCTTCGCGCCACCCACCAGGAAGAACTCGTAAGGAATGTTGAGGGGCGGTACATCGCCGAAGATTTCCTGCAGACATCGCGTGGCCACGTTACGAGATCCACCGGGGGCATTATGGTCCTTGCCCGCCCCCTCGATGGTCACCGGGAAGTGATGCCACTTGGCAACCCATTCAAGCTTCCAGGACAGCTTGCCGTTACCCCCGAAAGGCGAAACGCGACCGCTGTTACCACAGCCCTGCGCCCACTTGACCAGTGCTGGCTCGCAGCGGTACGACACGGTCTCGCCGTCATAGGCGTGCACACGGGTCGTGCCCACTCTGCCGCAGCGCTCGCATATTATCTGGAAAGGAAACCAGTCATCGGGCCGGCGGGTGTTGGCCACCTCCCGGTCGATGCGCCGGACTTTGTCCGCGTTGCGCAGGATGATGTCGATCTCCACGTCGAACGACCCATTACGGTAAATATCACGCATGCGGTACGTGGTCGCATTGATCTGAAGTTCCCGAAAGACGTCGAAGAAATCCCGGATGTAGTGTTCGGCCAGGCTGTCGGCGTCCGAGCCGGGCGGTGGCGGAACATTACAGAGCGGAACTCCCAGGTACTGCCTGAACTGCTCGCCGCCGATGGCGGGAAGCTCGTCCAGCGGATCGTAGTCGTCGACCCCGAACAGGTAGCGGACCGGCACATCGCGCTGCAGCAGGCTGCGGTACACGGCATCGTGGATGAGCGCACCGCGCAACGCGCCGACGTGCACCGGCCCGGAGGGGGTCTTGGAGTCGTTGACAACCTGTGGGCCGGCCACCTCCTGGGCCAGCCGGTCGCTCCACAACATGCGCTGGTGTTCTCCTCCCCGCCGTCTCGGTCCGAATCCCGTGGTCACGAACCTGGTTCGAACCTGGATAAGGACCTTGTCGATCGTAGCGCACCGTTCGCGACACACTGCGAACGATCAAAAGGGCGGTTGATCGGCAGCCCCCGGCAAGGTCAGGGCCTGGCTGTCTGGCGTGGCCCCTCGATGACCTGACCGGACTACTGCTGCGATCTGCCTCACTGCGTCGATCCCCACGTCGATCCGGTGCAGGCCGTCGACCCAGGCGTGGTACAGCGGGGTCAGGCCAGGACCGCTCGAGCAGCTCCGGCCCGCCCACGCCGCACAGATCTGCCATCGGCCCCACCGCATGGACGGATGTGAGCCGGCCATCGTTCACCTGGACTTTTCACCGGGCCCGGTCCGTCCTAAGACAGCTCGTCCCAACGGATGGCGAAAGTGCTGCGGGCACTGCGGGAATGGGCCATCCGTCGGGACTCATGCTCACCCGCAGGTAGTCATGGGGTCGAGTGGCTTTCCGGTTGGCCAGGCCAAGTCCTGCTGGGTCACCGAACCGTCGGGCTGGATCTGGAGGATGGGCATGGATTTGTCGATCGGGTTGCCGTCCGGGCCGAACGCTATAACGCCGCTGGCCCCGGGAATGGTGTTGGTGCATCGGAAGCGGAGGAAAAAGGCGGCGACTGTGCTGGGGTCCGTCGTGGCTTGAGTATTCTGTCGGGCGGCAGCGGCCGCGGTGAGAACTGCATCGTGACTCATCATGGCAAGACCGTCTGTGAGGTCGCTTTGAGGGAATCCGGTCTTAGTGAACGCCTCCGCGAACTCATCATAGTTCCTGCGATTGTCCGAGTCCGCTGGGAAAGAATTCCACTGATCGCCATGCGCGAGGGCCGTATAGAATAGTCTGAATTTCAGAGAGTCGGAGGACGGTATTTTCTTGCCGACCAGATCGGCCGCGTCGTCGCCGGTCATCACGTCCAGTGACTTGAGCGAGCACGCGCCGCCCTCGGACAGTGCCTTCATGAAAGATCTGAGATCTGCGCTCCGGCCGGCGAAGTAGATCAGATCGGGCTGGATCGCGCAGATGTCGCTGTGCATCTTGGTGAACTGGTTCGTCATGTATATGTCGCGGTCCGCGCCATTCAGTTTGCTGTCCGGGGATCGGTAGGTCTCGGTGTAGTCCAGTTCGGCCTTGTGCTGTGATTTGTAGGCGGTGGTGAAGGCCGAGGAAAGGGTCTGCGCGTAGCTGTCCGTCCGGTTATCGTCCTGAATCAGGAGGATCTTCTGGTAGTCATGATTCGTGATATACGACAACGCCGCTTGTGCCTGATCGGTGTTGAGTGGCGCCACCCGAAAGAAGTTCTGGATGTGTTGTCCGTCGGGGCCGGTGTTCATGTCGTCGGCAGTGATGACCGAACCCACGGTGGCGATACCGGCATCGGATAGGGCGGCGACGGCTTGCTTGGTCGTATCCAGGCTCTGCCCGATACCGCTGACCGCGACAATATGCTCGCCTTGGGCCGCCTGCTTGATCGCCTCCACTGCCTCACGCCAGGAATCGGCCCGGCTGCCGTAGTTGGCGAGCAGCAATTTGATGTTCGGGCTCGTGCCGCCGGCCACTGCCTGGTTGTTCGCCCGCCACACCGCGGCCATCGCGCCCTGGATGCGATGCTTCAGGGCCTGCAGGTTGTCGCTGTCGCTACTCGAATCCGGGGTCATGTTGTCGAGCAACACGATTGTGCCGAACGGGCGGTTGACCGTTGAGTTCTGCTTGACCAGGCTGTCTTCCAGGTCGGCCAAGGGGTCAGTCTTCGTGAACCCTGTCGAATCCAGGTCGATACCCACGCAGGTGCGAAGTGTTCCGATCGCGATCAAACCCCGCCCGCATGGTGGCTGTCTCCACGGATGCCATACCACAAGTGTAACGGATACAACAGTGAGAAAAACTAAAACGATGACCGAACTGACGATCCAGTGCTGTCGTGGCCAACGGCGCGGAGTGACCAGGCGAAAGCGCTTGTGATCTCGCCCACCACGCACCCTGGAGGGGACGAAACGATGGAACGGGGGCATGGTCGAGTCCGTTTTCTGTCAGAACAGCGGGTTGGCAGTAAGCTGAATGGCGTTATGCACCATCATGAAAATTGAAGGTCATCTATGTCGGACCGTCGGGACAGCAGACGCAGTTCTTGATAGGTGCTTATGATGATGTTCGTCTGACGTGGATCGGGCATGGCGAAAGGATTGGCTGCCAGCCAACTGGTTACTACGAGTCGGGTGACGGTGTTGCGGAGTCGAGATCGATCCTGCGGCGTGTCGAGGGCGTCCTCGTTGACCAGTCGCTGGTAAAGATGGGAGCAGCTTCGATCAAGCGGCAGGTTGTCGGGCGCTCGCACCACCAGCCTGAGTCGGCTGGTCCACTCTTTGTGTGGCTCCTGGTCAAAGCTGGCCTCGAAAGCACTCACCACTTCGCTGATCTGCCTGAGTGCCAAGTGGCAATAGGATTTACGAGCTGGGTCGTTAAGGGTGTCCGGATCGTTGAGTAGCGTCTCAAACTGAGTCGTGTAAGAAGGGCGATTCTGGCTGGGATTTCGTTGTGCGAGAGCAGATACGAGAGTTCTGGCGAGCCACGGGTGCAACTCGGCGTAGTTTGGGGTTCCGCCGCCATGGGCCGGCGTGGTGACCCACAGAGCGGTCCGTAGCTCGGTAAGGATGCGCCCGACGTGTGGAAAAAAGATCATATCCTCTGCGTCGCCGCGTACCAGCCATGGCGCGGTTGCGAACGGGGCAGCGCTGATAAAATTCTCGATCTCGATATCCGGCAGATACTGGTTCAGACGCATGTTGTCCAGGCGGACACGCCAGGGATCAGCGTTGGGTGCCGCTGGGTCAGACGGCCCGAGAACGTTGCGAGCACCGGGTGGGAACTCCTGATTACGCAACAGCGGCGCAATCGAACAGACGGCCGCAGGCAGACCACCTGTGGCGCGCTGGGCCAGGATGCTCTTGGGATCACGCGGAGCGGTATCCAAAATCCGGGCAATCTCGTTGATGCTGAGCGGTTCGAGCAGCACTGGGTAGTATCTAGACCGTGGGTGTTCGAAGGTTTGATTGTTGAACCAACGTTTGTACGTGGCTGTACGGGACGGTGGTACCGTCCATGCCTGATTTGGTCTGTCCGGCTCGGCCAGCCAAGGCGGGCGCCACTCTGTGTTCCAGTCCGCGTTCCATCGACCACTGGTCGCGATGACCAGGAGCGGGTCGTGCTCTCCCGGATGTAGGCGGAGGTGATGCTTCCGGGCCGCCAGCAGGTCGGTGATAAATGTTCCGCCACCCTCATGGTCGAGGTTATCCAACAGGAGTAGCCAATTGTGCCGGTGCCGTTGTTCTTCCGGGTTGTCACAGGCGCACGGACTGCCCGGGTCCGGCCGGGCCATCCGGGGATAGCTGTCCCGGACGTCGGCGAGAAAGGCATCGGTGAGCCAGGCCGTCACATCGGCGTCGTGGCGATCGTGGGCAAGCCGGTTCAGGTCGACGAGCGCATCAAGCGGTGATGCGCCCATTGCCTGGAGAGCGGCAGCATGCCAGCGTTTGGCTTTGTTCAACGGTCTACGTGCGACGGTCCGGATCAAGGAGGGAAGTATTTCCCTGATGACATTCGCAACAGGAGTAGGGATGAGACCTGAATTCTCTGCGGTCGTAGCCAGCGTCGCTACATTGGTGGTAACGGTTTCTATTTTGCGAGTACGGAGGAATTCGTTAATCTTGACTTCTAGTTTGTCCATCGCCTGCTGGCGGGACATCTCGTTCAGTTGTGTTTGTATCGCGATCATACCGAGGGCGAAGCGGGTGAACTGTGCTTTGGGGCGCGCCCTCCATTTGCGGGACAAGCCAAAGGCGAGGCGAGTGAGCACCTCGATGGTGGTGGCTGGTTCAGTACGATCGAGCTCAGCGTGACCAAAGTCGAAACGAGCGTTTATTACATCGATATCACAGGTCTGTGCAATCGATTCGAGGGTATGCGTCTTACCCGCACCGACTGGCCCCAATAAAACCACAATGGGTAGCGGGCGAGATTGTTTCACGTTCTTATAGTTGAACAGCAAGCCTTTGGTAAGCATCGATACCGTTTCTGGTTGCGCCTCGACGGGCGGCATGGGGTTCCTCCGAGATGCTGTGTCCTAGAATTCCTAGGAGGCTGTACGCCGAAATGTCCACCCTGGTCGTTCCTGCATCGGACACGGGTACGGCTGGTGGAGCCGGCGTTTTCGTGCGGTCCTGTAGCCGGGGTGCAGACCGGGAGCGCAAGGTGTGGACGCGGCTGGGGGATGTCTATGGTTCGCTTATGGGCGAGGTGGAGACAGGGGTGCGGCGGGACGGCGAGGACCTAGCCGGCGAAGGAACCGGCGCGTATGGGTACCCTCCGGCCGGTCCGCTGGCCGAGGCTGCCTGCAACTAATTCCCGTCGGGGCGGGGTCGGCGACATCGGCGGGGACGGGCGGAGGGCTGAGCGGGATAGCTCGGGAGAGCCGTTCGACGAGGGGAGCGGTGACCCTCGATGGTGAGTGCGGCTATGGGGGCGGTGACTTGTTCAGAGACGGCGGTAGCCAGGGTGATGCCGGTGTTGACCGCGAGGTGGACGAACTCGGCGACCGCGTAGGCATAGCCGCTGGCTTCCTGGGATTTACCGGTCTGCCACGGCCAGCAGCTCTGTCGGCGGACCGCCATATACAGATCAAGGCTCTCGAAGGCAAGCCCACCGGACAGACTCCGCGGCACCACCTTGACCCCTGCCATGGCAGGCATCGTAGCCGATCGGCAGAAAGAGACTACTGATGGCACCAGACCGGGCACCGTCGTGTGGACGGATGTCAGGCGTCAGCGTCCGATTGTTGTGATTACATAGTTGTTAGGTATTTCTGCTGATGGGGAGATGGGTACCTGTGAGGAACACGTAGAGGTTTAGGTTGGCCTTGAGATGGACGCCGGGTCGTGTCGGGCGATGTCTGAGTTCATTGACGAATGTGAACTCCATGAAACGGTGCGGTGTCGCCGGGGTTCCTACGTGTTTTTCTCGAAGATTAGGCGTAGGCCGATGAGGGTCAGATGCGGTTCGTGGTGCTGGAGTGTCTCGCTCTCGCGGATGACGAGGGGGGCGAGCCCACCGGTGGCGATGACTACGGGTTCGGCGTTCAACTCGTTGGTGATGCGGCGTACCAGGCCGTCCACCTGGCCCACCACTCCGTAGATCATGCCAGACTGGAGGCACTCGACCGTGTTTTTCCCGATCACCGATCGTGGTGGTATGAGCTCGACATTGCGTAGTTGCGCCGCCCTTGAGGCTAGCGCGTCCAGGGCGATCTCGATACCCGGAGCGAACGCGCCACCGAGGAACTCGCCCCGGCTGGAGACCACGTCCAGGTTCGTGGACGTCCCGAAGTCGACGATTATCGTCGGGCCGCCGTAGAGGTGATGGGCGGCCAGCACATTCACGATCCGATCCGCCCCGGCCTCCTTGGGATTGTCGATGAGAATCGGCACCCCTGTTCTCGTGCCCGGTTCCACGACGACCGCGGGCACCTCGTGGAATGCCCGCACCACCATGCGCCGGATCTCCCGCAGGGCCGCCGGCACGGTCGAGCAGACCGAGATGCCATCGACGTCGTAGTCCATGAGCAGGCCACGGAACAGCAGCGACAGTTCGTCCGCGGTCGAGTGCGGGTTGGTGCGCACCCGCCAGGAATCCGCGAGGCGGTCGCCGTCGAAGACGCCCAGGACGGTGTTGGTGTTGCCGATGTCGATCGTGAGCAGCATCAGGCTGTCCCCGATCCGGTGCCCAAGCCGGGATCGGCGCTCGAGCCGGGATCGGTGTCCGAGCCGGGATCGGTGTCCGAGCCGGGAGCCAGGTCCGGGTCCGGATTCAGGTTCAAATCGAGGTCCAGACCCAGGTCCAGTGCGGGTGCCGAGTGGGTCAGCGCCCCGATCGCCAGATAGTTCACGCCCGTCTCGGCGACGCGGCGGGCGATGTCGAGGGTCAGTCCTCCGCTGGCTTCCAGTTCGACCCCGTTCGGACGGGCGATCGTGACCGATTCGCGCAGATCATCCAGGCTCATGTTGTCGCAGAGGATCAGGTCCGCGCCGGCCGTCACGGCCTCGGCGACCTGAGCCACCGTGTCGCACTCGACCTCGATGGGCAGGCCCGGGAATCTCGCCCGCACCGCGGCGAACGCCGCCGCCACCCCACCCGCGGCGACCACGTGGTTGTCCTTCACCAGTGCCGCGTCCGCCAGCGACATCCGGTGGTTGCGCCCGCCTCCGCAGCGCACCGCGTACTTCTCCAACGCACGCAGTCCCGGAAGGGTCTTGCGGGTGTCACGGATCGACACCCCGGTGCCGTCCACCGCGTCCACCCACCGCCGGGTTGCCGTCGCCACCCCGGACAGGTGGCACAGCAGGTTCAGCGCCGTGCGTTCCGCGGTGAGCAGCGCGCGGACCGGGCCCGCGACGGTCAGCACAGCGTCCCCGGGGCTTACCCGGTCGCCGTCCGAAGCGATGATCTCGACGTCCAGTCCACCCGTCCAGCCACTCTCCGCCTTCGTGTGTTCGTCGGAGATCTCACCTGTCAGGTGGACATCCGGCAGATCCTGCCTCGGGTGGACGCCCGGAGAGTCGTGCCACACCGCGTACCGCTCGGCCAGGACCACCTCGAAGACAGCCGCGGCTACCGGCAGGCCGGCGACGACTCCCCGTGCCCGTGCGACTATCGCTCCCCGGCCGTGCAGCCCGGGTGCCACGATCGCGACCGACGTCGTGTCGACCGCGCCCCGCCTGCGGACTCCGGGGTCCACCGGACCCGCTGCGCTGGCTCCGCGTTCCACCGGAGCACCTGTGTCCACCGGACCACCTGTGTCAACCAGCTCGCCTGTGTCCACTCCGGAATCCGCTAGGCCTTCGGGCAGATCCTCGGCGACGGCTCTGCGGACGAGCTCGACGAGTGCGTCCGGATCGAGTCCGGCGGACACCAGCACGCCGCGGGTCTCTGATGACAGCGGCATCAGGCCGCGTCCGAGGCGGGCCTGGCAGCTCCCGCGCGGCCCGACAGAGGTGGACCGTCTGCGGCGTCCAACGGCTCATATGTCACTGAAATCTCACCTTCCGCGTCCAGTCGGGTGAGAATATGGCCACGCCACTGTGCGTCGTCGGTGGTACCGAAATCTTCCCGCCAGTGCGAGCCGCGTGTTTCCTGGCGCATTGCGGCAGCGGTGACCAGCGCCGTGGCGACGGTCCGCAGGTTGGTCATCTCCCAGGCGTCCGGGCCGGCGGTGACCGTACCGCCGATCCGTAGGTCCCCGAGCGCGGCCAGCGCCTTCGTGGTTGCCCGCAGGCTCTGTGCGCTGCGCAGCACCCCGGCGCCGTCGGCCATGGTGCGGGCCAGGTCGGCGCGGGCCGCCGGGTCGGCGAGCCCCGCGGAGCCGCGTCCCACCACCGGGTTCGCGGGCTTTGTCGGGGTGGGCAGCCCCCGGGCGAGGTCGGTGCCGATGCGGGCGGCGAAGACCAGCCCCTCCAGCAGGCTGTTGGACGCCAGCCGGTTCGCTCCGTGCACACCCGTGCACGCGACTTCGCCGCACGCGTACAGGCCGGGGACGCTGGTACGCCCCCAGGTGTCGGTGCGCACACCGCCGCTGGCGTAGTGCGCCGCCGGGGCGACCGGGATCGGTTCGCGGACGGGATCCACGCCGGCGGCGCGGCAGCGGGCGGTGATCGTTGGGAAGCGCCGCAACAGAGTGGAGCTGCCCAGGTTGCGGGCGTCGAGGTACAGATGGTCGACGCCCTGGGCGGCCATCACCCGTGACATCTGTTTGGCGACGACGTCCCGCGGTGCCAGGTCGGCGAGCGGGTGGACGCCGTCCATCACCCGGTGTCCGGCGGCGTCCACCAGGTGGG
>NZ_CAAAFR010000199.1:76244-113097 GCF_900634745.1 Protofrankia symbiont of Coriaria ruscifolia | reverse complement strand
GGTGGACGCCGTCCATCACCCGGTGTCCGGCGGCGTCCACCAGGTGGGCACCCTCGCCGCGCATGGCCTCGCTGACCAGCGGCTGCTGGCTGGAGGTGTGCTGACCGCCAACCGGCCCACCACCGTCGCCCGGCCCGGCTCGTCCGGCCGGCCCCGGTGCTGTGGCCGGCCCCGTTGATGCTTCGGCCAACCATAGTGCGGTCGGGTGGAACTGGACGAACTCCAGGTCGGTGACGACCGCACCGGCGCGTAGCGCCAGCGCCACGCCGTCCCCGGTGGACACCGGCGGGTTCGTGGTGGAAGCGAAGATCTGTCCCATCCCGCCGGTCGCGAGGATCACCGCGCGGGCGGTGACCGCGCCCACCCCGTCCTTGGTGCCCTCGCCCAGGACGTGCAGGGTCACCCCTGCGGCGTTCCCGTCCGCGTCCAGCAGCAGGTCGAGGACGAGTGCGTGCTCGATCACCTCGACGCCCGGGTCGGCGCGCACCGCGGTGATGAGCGCTCGTTCGACCTCCAGACCGGTGGCGTCGCCGCCCGCGTGCACGATCCGGTTGCGCAGGTGACCGCCCTCGCGGGTCAACGCGAACCCGCCGGCGGAGTCGTCCCGATCGAACGCGGCGCCCAGCGCGGCCAGTTCCCGCACTCGGGCGGGTCCCTCGGTGACCAGGACCCGGACGGCGTCGACGTCGCACAATCCGACCCCGGCGGCCAGGGTGTCGGCCAGATGATCCTCGGGGGAGTCCTCGGGGGCGAGCGCCGCGGCGATACCGCCCTGCGCCCAGCGGGTCGACCCCTCGTCGAGATGCGCCTTCGTGACCAGCAGGACCCGGCCGGCGGGCACGGCCGCGCGGGCGTGCAGGACGGCGGTCAGCCCCGCGATCCCAGATCCGATCACCACGATGTCGGCGTCGAGGGTCCAGCCCGGTCGGGGCGCGCCGAGGCGGCATGGCAGGAACGTCATGAGCGGACCCTCGCGCCGACCGGAGCCGGACGCCCGCCATCCGGCTCGCGGCGCGGGGCCCGCTCGGCCGCTGTCCCGTCGACCGACAGCGGCTGGACGATGTCCCCGCGCAGGCTGGACGGGTCGTCCGGGATCGCCGCCGCCGGGTCCTGGCCGCGGGCGACGACCCGGTTGGAGGCGTCCACGAACAGCACCCGTGGGGTGAACCGGCGGGCTTCGGTGTCAGCCATGACCGCGTATGCCAGGATGATCACAAGGTCGCCGGGGTGGACGAGCCGTGCCGCCGCGCCGTTGATCCCGATGATCCCGCTACCGGGCGGGCCTGCGATCGCGTAGGTCTCCAGCCGGGCACCGTTGTCGATGTCGACGATTGTGACCTGCTCGCCGGGAAGCAGGTCCGCGTCCGCCATCAGATCGGCGTCGATCGTGACCGAGCCGACGTAGTGCAGGTCGGCCTGGGTGACCGTGGCTCGGTGGATCTTCGACTTGAGCATGGTCCGGAACACGGTCAGCCGTCCTCCTCGGGCAGCGTGAGCTCGATGTTGTCGATCAGCCGGGTGGTGCCCACCCGGGCCGCGACCAGCAGCAGCGCCTGGCCGGTACGCACAGGTGTCAGGTCGTGGGGGCTTGCCAGCGTCAGGTAGTCCACCTCGACGTCCGCCTCGCCGGTGAGCACCTCGCCGGCGGCGGCGAGCACCACGTCCGCTCCTTCGTCGGCGACGCTCACCCCGACGGCGAGTGCCCGCGGCAGCGCGAGCGCGGTGCGGCGCTGGCGGGTGGTCAGGTAGGCGTTGCGGCTGGACAGCGCCAGCCCGTCCGGGGTCCGTACGGTCGACACCGCGACGATCTCGGTCGGGAAGGCCAGGTCGCGCACCATCCGCCGGACGAGGACGAGCTGCTGGGCGTCCTTCTTGCCGAAGAAGGCCAGCTGTGGCCGCGTCAGGTTCAGCAGGGTCGCGACGATCGTGAGGACGCCGTCGAAGTGCCCTGGGCGACTGGCGCCCTCCAGGACGTCGCCGAGCGGGCCGGCGCTGACGCGGACGGCCGGCGCGGTCTCGTGCACGACCGCCGGGGCGAAGACGACGTCCACGCCTTCGTGGGCGCATATCTCCAGGTCGGCGTCGAGCGTCCGGGGGTAGCGCGTGAGGTCTTCCCGGGGACCGAACTGCAGTGGGTTTACGAAGATCGTGACGATCAGCTGGTCCGCGCGGGCACGGGCGGCCCGGATCAGCTCGCTGTGTCCGGCATGCAGCGCGCCCATCGTCATGACGACGGTTCGTATATCAGTCGATGCTAAGGGTGAGGAATTCAGCAACGATTCGAGCTCTGCGCGGCTTCGGACCAGCGCCGGCTCCCCGTTGCCAGGCAATCGGGGACATCGGGGGCGCGGCGGAACCGCAGTCGCGGGTGTGACCATCAATGTCGTTCCAGTCCTCAGTAGGGGTACCGGACGTCGCCAGTCAGCGTAACTCGAACGCGATCGCACGCGCACGCCTGTCACTCACCGCACACACGCCAGCGGTTGACGGTCGCGACTGACGACGGTTCCGGCTGACAGGGGCGTTACGCGGCGGGCCGGAGGGCGCGCTTGCGGGGCTTGGGCTTGGCGGGCTTGACGCTTGCCGGGCTCATCCGGGCTCATCCGGGCTTACGTGGTGGCGACGTAATCGGCGAAGGAGGTACCGGTCAGGCGTTCGTACGCCTCGACGTAACGGGCCCGGGTGGCCTCGACCACATCCGGCGGAAGCCGCGGGCCGGGAGCGGTCCGGTTCCAGCCGGTGGAGGCCAGGTAGTCGCGGACGAACTGCTTGTCGTAGGACGGCTGGGAGCTGCCGGGCTTCCACGCATCGGCGGGCCAGAACCGGGATGAATCCGGTGTCAGCACCTCGTCGCCCAGCCGCAGGACGCCGTTGGTGTCATGACCGAACTCGAGCTTGGTGTCGGCGACGATGATGCCGCGCTCGGCGGCCACACCGACCGCTCGTTCGAAGATCGCCAAGGTGAGTTTCTCCAGGTCGGCGGCGACCTGAGGGCCCACCCGGGACGCGGCCTGCGCCCGGCTGATGTTCTCGTCGTGCTCGCCGACGGGTGCCTTCGTCGACGGGGTGTAGATCGTCGCGGGTAGCCGGCTGCCGTCGACGAGGCCGTCGGGCAGCGCGTGGCCGCTGACCTCGCCGGTGCGCTGGTAGTCCTTCAGGCCGCTGCCGGTGAGGTAGCCACGGGCGACGCATTCGATCGGCACCATGGTCAGCCGCCGGCACAGCATCGACCGGCCGCGCAGCTGCTCGGCGTAGGGGGCGAGCTCGTCGGGGTACTCGTCCACATCGGTACTGATCACATGGGACGGCACGAGGTCCGCGAGCTGGTCGAACCACCACAGCGACAGTCCGGTGAGAACAGCGCCCTTGTCCGGTATCTCGGTGGGCAGGACCACGTCGAAGGCGGAGATCCGGTCGCTGGCGACCATGAGTACCGCGTCATCCCCGACCGCGAACATCTCCCGTACCTTGCCCGACCCCAGGTGGGTCAGCCCGGCGAACTCCTTGTGCGTCAGCGGCATGCCCCGACCGTATGCGATGCGGCCGGACGCCGGACGTCCGGACCGGTGACGGCATGTCCGGACCGGTGACGGCATGTCCGGACCAGTGACGGCATGCCCCGACCGGTAGCGCTGGGTCCGGGGATTCGGACGTGGTTGTCGGGCACGATGGCCGGTATGGCAACCGAGTACACGCTCCCCGACGTCCTGGCCACCCGTTACGCCTCGGCCGAGATCCGGCGGCTGTGGTCGCCGGAGAGCAAAGTCGTCTCGGAGCGCAGATTGTGGCTGGCGGTGCTGCGCGCCCAACGGGATCTCGGCCTGGACCTCCCCGCCGGCGTGATCGAGGACTACGAGCGGGTCCTCACCGAGGTGGACCTGGGCTCGATAGCGCGGCGGGAGCGGATCCGGCGCCATGACGTCAAGGCCCGGATCGAGGAGTTCAACGCCCTTGCCGGCCATGAGCACGTGCACAAGGGCATGACGTCGCGGGATCTCACCGAGAACGTCGAGCAACTGCAGGTGCGCGGCTCGCTCGCGCTGGTCCGCGGGCGCATGGTCGCGGCGCTGGCCCGCCTGGCCCGCCTGGCCGCCGAGTACGACTCGCTGGTGATGACCGGCCGCAGTCACAACGTCCCCGCTCAGGCGACCACGCTCGGCAAGCGGTTCGCCTCCGCCGGGCAGGAGCTGCTCGCCGCCTTCGAGCGGATCGAGGACACCCTCTCCCGCTATCCGCTGCGCGGGATCAAAGGCCCGGTCGGGACCGGTCAGGACATGCTCGACCTGCTCGGCGGGGATGCCAGCAAGCTCGCGGAGCTGGAGCGGCGGATCGCCGAGTTCCTCGGCTTCAGCCGGGTGCTGACCAGCGTGGGCCAGGTCTACCCGCGGTCGCTCGACTTCGACGTTGTCACCGCGCTGGTCCAGGCCGCGGCGGGACCGGGGAGCCTCGCCACGACCATCCGGCTGATGGCCGGTCACGAACTGGCCACCGAGGGCTTCGCGTCCGGCCAGGTGGGCTCGAGCGCGATGCCGCACAAGATGAACACCCGCTCCTGCGAGCGGGTCAGCGGCCTGTCGGTGGTACTGCGGGGTTTTGCCGCCATGACCGGCGAGCTCGCCGGGAACCAGTGGAACGAGGGGGACGTGTCCTGCTCGGTCGTGCGCAGGGTGGCTCTTCCCGGTGCGTTCTTCGCGGCTGACGGGCTCTACGAGACGTTCCTCACTGTTCTGGACGACTTCGGGGCCTATCCGGCCGTGATCGCTCGTGAGCTGGACCGCAACCTGCCGTTCCTGGCCACAACCAAGATTCTCATGGCTGCCGTGCGCCAGGGCGTCGGGCGGGAGACCGCCCACGAGGTCATCCGGGAGCATGCGGTCGCGGTCGCCCTCGCCCTGCGGGAGAAGGGGGTGGACCACAACGATCTGCTGACACGGCTTGCGGGCGACGAACGGCTGGGCCTGGGCACCGCCGAGCTGTCGTCGGTGCTGGCCGAACCGCTGACGTTCACCGGAGCGGCCCGGGCGCAGGTCGCAGCCTTCTGCGCCCGGGTGGACGACATCGTCAGCCGCTACCCGGACGCCGCGGCCTACACTCCCGAGCCGATCCTGTAACAGGCCGAAGACTGCGCGATCACTGGCCTGGGGCCAACGCCTCCGCGAGGCCCGCGGCGGCTGCCTTTTCGAAGTCGTCCTTGAACGCGGCGAGCAGGGCCTGCAGGCCGGGGTCGTTCAGGGCGAGGATCTGGGTGGCCAGTACGGCTGCGTTCGTGGAGTTGTTCAGCCCCACCGTGGCGACCGGCACCCCGGGCGGCATCTGCACGATGGCGAGCAGGGCGTCCATGCCGTCCAGCGCCCCACCCGAGATAGGGACGCCGATCACGGGCAGTGTGGTCAGCGCGGCGACGGCTCCTGGCAGGGCGGCGGCGAGCCCGGCGCCGGCGATGACGACCGCGATCCCGCGGGTGGCCAGTTCGCCCACGTACTCCGCGAGGGTGCGGGGGGACCGGTGGGCCGACACCGACACCTGCTCGTAGGGGACGCCGAAGCGCTCCAGCGTTGCGCCGGCCTTGCTCATCGTCTGGGCGTCCGAGGGAGAACCATACACGATGGCTACCTTCGGTGACTGCGCGTTCGGGGTGGTCCGAGGAATCTCGCTCATACCTACTCGTTCACTCACCTTCTGGACAACTGGCTGATCGAACGCGGGAACCCCGGGCGGATACCGTCCGGACGATGATCTCCGGCATTGCCGGGTGGGGCAGGCGCACCGGGTGGGGCGGATGCGGCAGACCGGGTGTCGGCCCTGTTATCCGCTGCGGATCCCATGATCCGGATTCGGATCCTTCGGGTCCGGATCTCGTGGTCTGGCTGTGCTGACCCGTCAGGAACCTCGGTCCGCCGAGCCCGGACCCCCACCGCCGGGTGTTCTTTGCCGGGTCGGGTCACCGATGCGGGTCAGGTCACCGATGTCGGTCCGGTAGTGTGCCCCGGCCAGGGAGATGCGGCTGATCGCCTCGTAGGCCGAGGCCCTCGCGGCCTCTAGATGCGACCCGATTGCAGTAACACACAGTACGCGTCCACCGGACGACACGATCCTGCCCTCGGCGTCCCGGCGGGTGCCCGCATGCAGGACGTCCACACCGGTCAGGGCTCCGGCGGCGGCAAGGCCGATGATCGGATCGCCGATCTTCGGTGACTGTGGGTAACCAGGTGCCGCAATGACGACCGTGATCGCCGCGCCGGACCGCCACACCGGCGCCCGGCGCCCCGACAGCACGTCGGTCAGCGGCGTGGCCAGCAGCGCCAGGATCGCCTGCACCTCGGGGTCGCCGAACCGGACGTTGAACTCCACGACCCGCACGCCGCGGGAGGTCAGCGCGAGACCGGCGTAGAGCAGGCCGGAGAACGGCGTGCCGCGGCGGGCCATCTCGTCCACGACAGGTTTGATCACTTTGCTGACGACCTCGGACACGAGCCCCGGGGGTGCCCACGGCAGCGGTGCGTAGGCCCCCATCCCGCCGGTGTTCGGCCCGGTGTCGCCGTCCCCGACCCGTTTGTGGTCCTGCGCGGGCAGCAGCGGCACGATCGTCCCGGCTTCCGTGACGACCGCGAACAGGGAGACCTCCGGGCCGTCGAGGTATTCCTCGATCACGACCCGGTCGTCCGCCCGGCGCAGGCAGGATCGCACGGCTGCCACCGCGCCTGCCCGGTCGGTGGTCACGGTGACACCCTTGCCGGCGGCCAGACCGTCGTACTTGACGACGTAGGGCGGGCCGAACTCGTCGAGGTCGGCCAGTGCCGGCTCGATCTCGGTGTGGTCGCGGGAGGCCGCGGTCGGGACACCCGCGGCACGCATCACGTCCTTGGCGAACGCCTTGCTTCCCTCCAGGCGCGCCGCCGCGGCGGACGGCCCGAAGCAGTTCAGGCCCCGAACCCGCAGCTCGTCGGCTGCCCCGGCGACAAGGGGGACCTCCGGTCCGATGATGGTCAGATCGGCCCGGACGGTCTGCGCGAGGGTCGCGACGGCGTCCGGGTCGCAGACGTCGAGCGGACGCGGCTCGGCGAGATCCGCGGTGCCGGCGTTACCCGGGGCGCAGACGATCGAGCTCACGGCCGGATCGCGCGACAACGCCCGGCACAGGGCATGCTCCCGGCCTCCCGAGCCGACGACGAGAACCTTCACCTCGTCACCTGTGACCCCGCTACCGTCGGATCAGCCGCTGCCACCTGCCCGACCGGCGGCCGGAGGCCGACCGCCCCCCGGCCGGACGCTCGCGCGGTCGCCGTGCCTGCGTGGGAATCGGTGTGGGAGGGCACGCGGTACAGGGTAGCGCTCACTGCGATCAACTTTCCGGCCCGGCCCGGCCCGGCCCGGCCCGGCCCGGCTGCGGGATGCGCCCACAGTGTGGTAATCGGGAGCGGCTCGGGCAGGTCCGGAGGGGCTTCGCAGGGGTTCACAGTGGACGTCCAGGCGGTTGTCCGGACGAGCTGTCCACGGACTTCCGTCTTCCGTCTACGGGTCGATCCTTCCCCGTCTACAGGCTGACGCCGGCACACCACAGCATGTGCGCCAGGCCGTACACCAGTTGTTGTGCGCATCGCCGGGCGTCCACCTCGGCCATGGACCCGACGACCGTATGGATGTCCACCGGCCACACCCGAACCTCACGACCCAGTGCGTGCAGTGGTCCCGGGTCGTCCCGTCCCTCGAAGGTCTGTCCGTCGCTGCCGACGAACAGGTGCAGGCAGCGGCCCGTGTACGGGAAATCCTCGTTACGCCAGTACAGCACCGGCCAGACCAGCGGTGATGCCCGTCGGCCGCGCCGACGGTCCTTCGCGTGACCTGAGCTGCGCCTGCCGGCTTTCCTGCCAGCCTTCTCACTGTTTGTGATCTCTGTCGAAGGCTGCCCGGTCGCGCTGTTCCCTGTCGCACCGGCACCGGTGGAAACCGGGACCGAGTTCGGTGGCTGCCGGCGACGCCCACTGCGGGCAACCGGTGGCAGGCGTTCCCCGACTACGCGAACCCCCAGGGTCGGCGACAGGTTCTCGGCCGCGCAGACGGCGAGGAACTCGGCGATCTGCTGGTCCACGTGGGTGGCGACGGCGTCCGCCCGCTTGCGGCGCTGCTCCTCGACCCGGTTGGCGCTGCGGATGGCGTAGCTACCGCGAACCACAACCTCCACCAGGCTGGCGGGAAGCACGTCGCCGGTGGGCGAGAATCCGACCGGCCGGGCGTGCGCACCGACGGCCGGCCTCGCGGCCGGCGACTGAGCGACCAGGCCGCTGATGTGCGGCACCGACGTCCGGTGGGCCGGCAAAGAACCAACAGGACCGGCCGCGGGCCTACCGCCGCGCGGCGGCAGCGGGGCGTTGCCCGGCGAGGCTGCCTCGGGCGGGTCGCCGTCTGTCGGGTTGCGCTTCGGTGGGCTGCCGTCCGCCGGGCCTCGGTCAGGCGGGCCCGGGATGGTCCGGTCCGCGGCGGTCCGGTCTGTGGCCGGTGCTGGTGCTGGTGCTGGTGCCGACTGTTCCGCTTGAGCAGGTTGCACGGACTGATCCGGCTGGACGGACAGTTGTACCGACGCGGACGAGTCGGAGGCGAGCCTGTCGGAGGCGAGCCTGTCGGTGACGGCTGGTCGGCTCGACGCTGCCTCCCGTGCCGTGCTGGTGCTCCGGCCGGGGTCTTCGGCGCTCACGGACCGGGCGGTGACAGCAGCCACCGTGACACCCCCGTCCCGATCGACTACTCCCTTACCGAAATACAGACTCCACAGTAACCCTCAGTAATGCAAGTGGACCCTCGGACGGATGATCGACGTGGGCGGGGTTTGGCGGCGCCTGTGGAGCGGCGTCCGCAATGACCGCTCCGAAGATCATTTCTGTGCTCCGTCGGCGATATGACATCCTCGGGCCGGCAGGCCAGGTAACCTCGCCCGGTGCCTGCGCTCGTGCTGATCGGTGCCCAGTGGGGCGATGAGGGCAAAGGGAAGGCGACCGACCTGCTTGGCGGGGCGGTCGACTTCGTTGTCCGATATCAGGGGGGTAACAACGCCGGACACACCGTTGTCATCGGTGAGGAAAGCTACGCTCTGCACCTGATTCCCAGTGGTGTACTGCGCGCGGACTGCGTGCCGGTGATCGGTAACGGCGTGGTCGTGGACCCGGGTGTCCTACTTCAGGAGATGGACGGGCTCGCCGCCCGTGGCATCGACGTGTCCCGTCTGTTGATCAGTGCGAACGCGCACCTGATCATGCCTCATCATCGAGCGCTCGATAAGGTCACTGAGCGTTATCTAGGTAAGGCGCGGATCGGGACCACCGGGCGCGGGATAGGCCCGACCTATGGTGACAAGATCGCTCGGACCGGCATCCGCGTCCAGGACCTGCTCGATCCCGGGATCTTCCGCGCGAAACTGGAGCTGGCGCTGCGGGAGAAGAACCAGATCCTGACCAAGATTTACAATCGGCGTGCCCTCGACGTGAACGAGGTCGTCGATGAGTACAGTGTGTATGCGCACAGGCTCGGGCCGCACATCGTCGACACCGGTCTTGTGCTCGACAAGGCGTTACGGGCCGGTAAGGTCGTGCTCCTGGAAGGCTCGCAGGGTACCCTCCTCGACGTCGATCACGGGACCTATCCCTTTGTCACGTCGTCGAACCCGACCGCGGGTGGGGCCGCAGCCGGCTCGGGTATCGGGCCGACAAGGATCACCCGGGTGATCGGCATTTGCAAGGCGTACACGACCAGGGTTGGTTCCGGGCCGTTCCCGACCGAGCTCACCGACAAGGTCGGGGACGAGCTGCGCGCGGTTGGTGGGGAGTTCGGTGTGACCACCGGACGAGCCCGGCGCACCGGCTGGTTCGACGCGGTGATCGCCCGCTACGCGGTACGCGTGAACGGGCTGACCGACATCTTCCTGACCAAGTTGGACGTGCTGTCCGGCTTCGACCGGGTGCCGGTCTGCGTGGCGTACGACGTCCACGGGGTGCGACACGACGAGATGCCGATGACGCAGACCGAGTTCCACCACGCCAAGCCGATCTACGAGGAGCTTCCCGGCTGGGGTGAGGACATCTCGCGGGCGTCGTCGTTCGATCAGTTGCCGAAGGCTGCCCGCGACTACGTCAAGACGCTCGAGGAGCTGTCCGGGGCGCCAGTGGCGGCCGTCGGGGTCGGCCCCGGCAGGGATCAGACGATCTCCATTCGCGATCTTGTCTAGCGATCTCGGCGGTGGTCGGGTCACCTCGTGACCCCTCGAATGCTACGAGTGAAACCTCGAAGATCAAAAAATTGCTCCGTATGATGGATGACATCCGAAGCCACCTACCGTCGGAGCGGCTCGGGTCATGGCATGCTCAGGCTCGGCCGACAGCCGATCTTCTGCTCGGCTGGCTGCCCAGGGTGGTTCCGCCTGTGTTCCGCATGGGGCTGACGCACCATGGGCGGCCGTTGGTGTGGGAATGTTCTGTATCGCCCCTCGTTCGCATCGTGGAGGTACGCAATGAAGCGTTTCGCGTTGATCGCCCTGCTGGCCGCAATTGCCGGTGGCGGTTTCCTCATTCGCAAGCGGGGCAAGCAGGACGCCTGAGCGCCGACTCGGCTGCTGCCACGAGAGCGACCGTTCGTGGCAGCAGGTGGGTGTGAAGAGGCGGCCGTGCGCGGCTGGCGTCCGCCGTGATTGGCTGCCCCGGGCTCCGCGATGACGTTGATGACGTCCGGCGGTCCCGGGATGCCGCGCAGGGGTCTCGGGCCGGTTGATCGACCACTGCGCTGATCGTCGCCGAGGGCGGGTCGACGCGGGTCTCGGTGATGTTGTTCCGGAGTCGTGACGTCGACCCGGCCGCTGGCTGCCGGCAAATACCACGTTCTTGATGTCGTGGTTCTGTCCGCATGCGGCCGCCCGGTCTTCCCAGGATCCGGGCTTGCGATCTTCGCGTGTTGTCATATGATCTTCATATGCTGCTGGTTGTGACTGTTTCGTCGCCCTGTGGTCCCGTACCGGGCCCGGTCCTGAATGTGTTCTCCCCGCCCTGCCTGTCGCCCGGGCCCCGTCCGCCTGGTCCGAGTACGCCGGGCGGGGGTCCGGACACGTCTGAACATGTTGGTGCGGCCAGTGCCGATCGTTTTACCGTGCACAACTGTGCGACCTGCGCCGGTCAGCATTGTTTTCGACATGTTTCCATTTGCGCACCCGGTTGCTCCGGCTGTGCACACCGTCGCCGTGCTGTGATGTCCGTAAACTCGGACGGGCCCGGGTATGCTCGTGTTCGTGCACCGCTATGATGTCGACAGCGAAATTCTGACCCAGGCCGTCGTCAACTATGCGCGGGAGCGACTACGCCTCAATCCCGTTCCATTGGACGGGACCCGCTCGCGCGCGGAGCTGACCGCCGCGGTGGGGGAGACGATAACCCCGAGCGGCATCGGTGGTATCGAGGCGCTCAGGATTTTCGATGAGCTCCTCTCCCGGGCGTGCATTTCGGTCGACCATCCACGCAACCTCTCATTCATCCCGGCGGCGCCCACCAAGGCGGCGGTACTGTTCGATCTCGTCGTCGGGGCCTCCTCCGTATATGCGGGCAGCTGGCTCGAAGGGGCGGGTGCCGTTCATGCGGAAAACCAGGCGCTGCGCTGGTTGTCCGATCTCGCCGGTTTTCCGCCCGAGGCGGGCGGGGTCTTCGTCCAGGGTGGAACGCTCGGGAACCTTTCCGCACTCGTCGCGGCCAGATACCGGATGCAAACGCGCCGGAGCGCGGCACAGCGCAGCAGCAAACCCACTGTGTGGCGTATCGCCTGCGGTGTCGAAGCGCATTCCTCGGTTGAGACCGCAGCCCGGGTCATGGGTGCGGAACTCCTGGTGGTCCCGGCGGACGCCGACGGTCGCCTCACCGGCCCCGCGCTG
Source organism: Protofrankia symbiont of Coriaria ruscifolia (assembly GCF_900634745.1). Taxonomy (NCBI): domain Bacteria; kingdom Bacillati; phylum Actinomycetota; class Actinomycetes; order Frankiales; family Frankiaceae; genus Protofrankia; species Protofrankia symbiont of Coriaria ruscifolia. The sequence goes on along the minus strand of NZ_CAAAFR010000199.1, from coordinate 101,198 downwards.
GCCCATGCCCTGGATACCGCGGACGCCGACATCCGTGACAGCGTGTTCGCTGTCGTGGCGACGGCCGGTACCACCCAGTTCGGCATTATCGACGACATCCGCGGAATCGTCGACGCAGCCCATGAGCGGGGCATCTGGGCGCATGTCGACGGAGCATACGGACTTGCCGCGCTGGCCGCGGAATCGGTCCGTCATCTCTTTGTCGGCGTGGCTGATGCAGATTCTTTCATCGTCGATCCGCACAAATGGTTGTTTGCGCCGTTCGACGCCTGCGCACTGATTTACCGGGAACCGGCGCTGGCACGTGCGGCACATGCCCAGAAAGCGGGTTACCTCGAGGTTCTCGAAGCCGCTGACGACTGGAATCCCGCGGACTACTCGATCGGCCTTTCACGGCGGGCGCGGGGCCTGCCCTTCTGGTTCTCACTCGCTGCACACGGTACTCGAGCCTACGGTGCCGCCGTGGAGAAGTCGCTGGCCACCGCACGGGCGGCCGCCGATCAGATCAGAGCCCTGCCCCACGTGGAACTCGTGCGTGAACCGCAGCTTTCCGTGGTGGTTCTGCGCCGACTGAACTGGGCGCCGAAAAATTATTACGAATGGACGGAGAAACTGTTGCAGACGGGTTTTGCCTTTGTTACCCCGACCGTCCATGAGGGGGAGACGGTGACGCGTTTCGCGATCGTCAACCCGTGCACCGAACCGGCCGACATCGCCACCATCCTGGGCAGCATGGCCTGACGGAACACGGCCTGACCGGCTTCCGTCAGCTCACCGCGTCCGCCTGCTGGAACACCACCCGACGACGGCAGGTCCCCCGGGAAAGCGAACAAGAGCACAACCGAGACCAGAACGGAACAGAAGCCGGCACCGGACGGATCACACCGGCCTGGACGGCCTCTGTCCGCCCCGCCCGGTTCCGCCCGCGTCTGGATCGTGGGCGCTGGCCCCCTCCCGAACCGTCCGCTCCCGGCTCCGGTGCGTCCAGTTCTGGTGCGTCCGACCCTGGTGCGGGGTCGGGTGCGGTCCTCGACGCTTTCGCAGAACGGCCCGGGAACCTGGTCTGCGGCAGCAGGGCATCGCACCAGCGTGGGTCGTCCCGGCCGGCCAGGGCCCGCCGGCCGGGACCTGGCGTCGGACATCACCGCCGCCGTGACGGATGCCGACGCGGACACGCACGCCGGTGTGGGCATGGACGCAGGGGCTGGCATGTCCGCTGGCGGGGATGCGGGAGGGGTGGGGTCGTCCCAGGGTTCGGGCACGCTGCGGTAGGTCGGGCCGGTCCACATCACCGTCCCGCCGGTGGCCCGTCGGACTGTCTAGCCGCCGTCGTGTTTGGCCCGGTGGTGGCGCCGGCACAGGGCGAGGAGGTTACCCGCTGTGGTCGGCCCGCCGTCGGTGTAGGGCCGCACATGGTTGAGGTCGCAGAACCGGGCGGGTTTCCGGCAGCCGGGGAACCGGCAGGTCCGGTCCCGGGTGTGGAGGAGCCGGGACAGTCCCGGGGCGGGGAACCGGCGGTGGCTGACCGCGACCGGCTGGCCGTCCACCGGGTCGGTGAGGATCCGCCGCCAGGTCGCCTCCGCGGCCAGCTCCCGCGCCGTGGCGGCGGGGATCGGCCCGTAGCCGGCCACCTCCCCCGGGGGCGTTGGTCACCCCGGCCAGGGTGGTGGCCGGGACGAGCACCCAGACCTCCACAGCCACCTCGGCGCCGCGGTCGCGGCCGAGGAGGATATCGACGAGGGTGTCGGCGTGCCGCGCGTCCATGCCGCGGGGATCGTCCGGGGTGCCGTCGGCGGGCGGACTCCGGCGGCCGGGTCGGCGACGACCACCTCGGGATCGAACATGTGTACGAGTTTAGTCGCTTATCCGGATATTTCCACCACTCAACGGTGGGCTATTCTCCCGACCCTCCGCACATACGTGCTCCAGATCGCACACAGGCAGTATCTGTGAAGTTATTCAAGGGAATCCAGGCTACTGGACCGCGACACGCGTTTTGACCTGCGACATGCGGTGAAGCTACGGAGTCGACGGGAAGACCCGCGGCGAGGGAGACAACCGTAAGGCGTTGCTGTAGCGGGCGTCCTGACTCGTCAACTATCAATGATGTTGATGTCCAAAGCTCTGGCGAGCGAGTAGGCAAGAGCGACCAGATCACGGCTCGCGACCGCCGCGCCGCGCATACTGTCGACGCCGCGAATACCAACCAAGGCGGAGTCGATTATCCGCGTGCCCTCCATGTTCGCTCCGGAAAAAGTAACGCCGGTGAGGTCACAATCCTCGAAAATCACGCCGCTGATGTCGGCATTTTGAAAGTCCGCCTGCTTGAGATTGCATCCACTGAATATGGTTCGGGTCATCTTGGTTCCGCGGAAGTTCGCCAGGTCGAGACGACAGTCGTCGACGGTGACGTCTCGCAGTCGGCCTCCGACCCAGCCGAGACCGGTCATGCGACTCGTACGGATCCCGACACAAAGAAATGACGACTTGCTCGTCCGCGCGTTCGAGAGATCTGACCGGTCTATCACGACGTTCGAGAACAAGGTGCTGGTGAGGTGAGCGCCGCTGAGGTCGACCGCGTTCAGGCGGCATCCGTCCAGCTCGACAGACGTCAGCCGCGATCCTGACAGGTCGCATCCGGTGAAATCGGCACCGAGATAGACACCTTCGTCCTTCATAACCGTCGCGGGTATGAGCGAGGCGGACAGTCTGGGAACGGTGGGCCGGGCCGGCGAGGCTGATCTGTCTACCATGAGCGCCAATTCTAACGCACGCGAATTATCCTACCGTGACATCCTTGATAGGCATCGCTCGTGTCGCCCGGGTTGTTTTGTCTACTCTCCGCTGCCGGCCAGGAGGTCGTCGAGAGCGCGCACCGATGCCGTGGGCGCCAGAGGCGGGAACGACAGACGTACCTGCCGAACCCGGCTCTCGACGCGCCGCGAGCCCGTCCGGGCCGCGACAAGATACCTGTCGTGAAGGGCCGCACAGCTATCCGGCTCCGGTGCGTAGGCGCGGGAGCCTTCGGGGGTGGTCCCGTGGGGGTCCGTGGGGGCTCGGCCCCCGCGGTTGGCATGAAACCATCCGACCCCGGTGCGTCAGCACAGGGATCCCCTGAAGATGGCGGTGGAGGTGGGATTTGAACCCACGGAGGGGTTGCCCCCTCACACGCTTTCGAGGCGTGCGCCCTCGGCCACTAGGCGACTCCACCGTTTGTCAGCTTACTGGATGCCGCGGCCGGGCCGAACGGCGCGTACCCGCCCGGGGCCTGGGCCTCCGGCAGCGCGAAAAACCATGATCGTGCCGTCTTTGGTCATCCAGGTCGGTCCGCACCATCTGAATCATGATCAGGATGGCCGCCGGCTCCGGCGGGCGGCGAAGAAGTCTGCCAGCAGGCTCGCGCATTCCTGTTCCCGCACGCCTGTGATCACCCTGACTCGGTGGTTGAGCCGTGGATCGCGGACGGTGTCCCACAGCGATCCGGCGGCTCCGGCCTTGGGGTCGTACGCTCCGTAGACGAGCCGGTCCACCCGGGCCAGGACCAGCGCGCCTGCGCACATCGTGCACGGCTCCAGGGTGACGATCAGGGTTGCCCCGGACAGTAGCCATGAGCCGTTGTGCGCCGCGGCGGCGCGCAACGCCACCATCTCGGCATGGGCGGTCGGGTCCTGTTCGGCCTCACGGGCGTTGCGGCCCCGACCGATGATCGTGCCGTCCGCGTCGGCGACAACGGCGCCAACCGGAACGTCCCTGGTTGCCAGGGCCCTTTCGGCCTCCGCCAAGGCGGCGCCCATCAGCTCGGCGAGCTCGGGTGTGTCAGGACGGGGGACGCTCCCCACGTCAGCTCCCGATCTCGTCCAGGATATCGGCGCAGCCGGCACGTTCGCTGATCGCCGACACCACGTCCGCCGGCAGGAGACCCTCCTCCGTGATCAGTTCGACCAGCGCGTCGGCGTCCGTGCCGAGGTCGGCAAGCAGATCGATGTCCCCGATGGGCCTCCCGCCTGCCAGCGCATCGTCGGACTCGTCGTCGACGTCCCTCCCGCCTGCCGGCGGCAGCGCGCCGGCGAAGAGGCGGTCGGCAAGGGTCGAGGTGAACAGCACCCGGTGGTCGGACAGGAACACCCGAGAGTCACCGGTGTCGCCTTCCATCCGGACGATGCCCAGGTACTCGTCGTCCTCCTCGATGAAGACGACAACGAGTTCGGGGGAGATGTCATGCATCAGATCCGCGAGTGCATCGATGTCGTCGATGCCGTCGAGGTCGATCTCATGTGCGCTCCAGCGTCCGCGGATGCGGCCGATGGCGCTGGCTTTCTGGGTCACCGAGTTCTCCCACGGTCTTGTATCGCGTCCATACCCAATTCCGAGCGCCCGCCCGGTGGGTCGGCGGCCCGGAGCCACCGGCCGGGCCGCACCTTTACCCAGGCCGTTGTAACGGAGCACCGGTAGCAGTCTCCACAGATTCGCCACTCGGTCCACGACGGCCGTCCGCTCACGTCACCCTGCCGCCCCTCGCCCGAGCAGCGGCGCGACCGGCGACCGGCCTGCGGTGCGCCCTCGTCGCATACACCGGACACCCGTTCGGCGCACGTCATATCACACCCGTACCCCACCGGTTCGCTACTGCCCCAAGGGATGTCGTGTGCTCTGGGGGAGGATGCAGTGCTCTCCAGGAGCGGTCCCCACCGGGTCGCCGCGGCCGGGTAGGTGTTTGGTATCGACATGTGACGGGGTACGCCGGGCGGGGTATCGGTGAGTGGCACGGCGGCCCATGGCACGCTGGTGAGGCGATGACCACACCTTTCCCGCGCCGGTTCTCCGCCCGCACCCGTGCCGCCCTTGCTGTGGAGAAGCTCGCGTCCTCGGCATCCCGCCGGCTGGGACGCGGATCCGGTGAGATGATCGGCGGCAAGCTTGCCCTGCGGGTTTCCCCGCAGATCCTGTCCGAGGTCGCGACCGGGAGGATGGCAGCCTGCGTCAGCGGAACCAACGGCAAGACCACGACCACTCGGCTACTGGCCCGTGCTCTGGGCACGCTCGGCCCGGTCAGGAGCAACAGCGGCGGCGCCAACATGGCGGCGGGCGTCCTGGCTGCCCTGTCCAGACCGCCCTATGACGCGGCTGCCGCACTCGAGGTGGACGAGATCTGGTTGCCCAGGGTCGCCCGGGAGGTCCAGCCCCGCGCGGTCCTGCTCCTCAACATCAGTCGTGATCAGCTCGACCGGTCGAACGAGACCCGGCGGATTGCGAGCCTGTGGCGCAGCCTCGGCGCCGAACTTCCCGGCGCTACGGTGGTCGCCAACGTCGACGACCCGTTGGTCGTCTGGGCTGCCTCCGGCTGGTCGAGCCAGACCTGGGTGTCGGCAGGTCAGAACTGGACCGCGGACGCGATGGTGTGCCCCCAGTGCGCCCGCCTGCTTCATCGCAATGCCACGGGTTGGTGGTGCGGCTGCGGCTTGGCCCGGCCTGAGCCCATCGTTGCCGTCACCGGGCCGAGCGAGCTGCTCTGGTTCGGTCGCCAGCTCACGGCGTCGATCGATCTGCCCGGCCGGGTGAACCTCGGCAACGCGGCCATGGCCGCCGCCGCCGCGAAGCTCTTCGGGGTCGAGGTTGAGCACGCGCTGGCCGCGATGACCGGCCTCGGGGACGTCCAAGGTCGCTACCAGGAGGTCGAACTCGGCGAGAACGGCATACGCGGGCGGCTGCTGCTGGCCAAGAACCCGGCCGGCTGGGTGGAGATGATGGAACTGCTCAACACCGCACCCGCCCGACCGGTGATCATTGACTTCAACTCGCAGACCGCCGACGGCCGTGACCCGTCCTGGATCTGGGATGTCCCGTTCGAACGGCTCGCGGGCCGACAGGTGCTGGTCACCGGTGGGCGCAAGGAGGACGTGAGTGTCCGGCTGGCGTACGCGGAGGTCCCGCACACAGTGCACCCCGATGCCGAGAGTGCCGCGGCGACAGTGAACGAGAAGATCGTCGACGTAGTCGCGAACTACACCGCCTTCCGCGACATCCTGGGGCGGGTCGCTCCGGTGAGGACGAACACATGACCGCCAACGGTGACATGATCGGTACTGCGGCATGAGTCTGGAGTCGGCGACCCGGATCGCCCTGATCTACCCGGAGCTGCTCGGGACGTACGGCGACGGCGGCAACGCGACCGTGCTGGCGCAGCGACTGCGTTGGCGTGGCCTTCCGGTCGAGGTGGTCGGCGTCCCGGCCGGCGAACCGGTACCCGGTGGCTGTGATATCTATCTTCTCGGCGGTGGTGAGGACGAACCGCAGGTACTGGCCGCCGAGGGGCTGCGCAGGAACAGCGCGATCGCACAGGCGGTGGCCCAGGGTGCGGTCGTTCTTGCCGTGTGTGCCGGATATCAGGTGATCGGCACGTCCTTCCCGGCCGGCGAGGGCCAGGTCCATGACGGGTTGGGCCTGGTGGACGTGGAGACGCGACGCTCGTTCGACCCCCCGGACCATCCGGTGCCACCGCGTGCGGTCGGTGACATCGTCGTCGAGCCGGCCCCCGAGCTCGCGCTGCCGTTGCTGCTCGGCTACGAGAATCACGGGGGACGCACCCGGCGCCTGCCCGGTGGGCACGGGCGGCCCCTCGGGCTCGTGCGTAAGGGGATCGGCAACGGCACCCCGGAGCACACCGACGGAATCGTGGACGGGCGCGTGATCGGTACCTATCTGCACGGCCCGGTCCTCGCGCAGAACCCCGCCCTGGCCGATCTGCTGTTGTCCTGGGTGCATGGCCGACTGCCGGAACTGGCCGGTCCGACGGAGACGGAGGTACTACGCCAGGCGCGTCTGCACGCCCTGGATGTCCATGCCTGACCCGGTCTCCCGGGCGCGTGGGAGAAGCATGCCTGCCCGGTGTCGGTGTCAGTCCGTTCCGGCTTTCGGGGGGGCGTCGGGCGCGGGACACGGCTCATACTGCGGTGGAAAGCGGGCGCGGTCGTGTTCGGCAATCGCCGCGTTCAGACGGCCCAACAGGGCGCCGAAGACGTTGCGTTCCTCCTGCGCCCAGGTCTGCACCAGGCTGTTGATCGTCTTCACTCGCGCGGAGCGGGTGGCGAGGTAGCGTTGCTGGCCGTGTGTGCTCAGCTTCACCAGTGTTGCCCGCCGATCGCTGGGATCGGTGGTGCGCTCCACCAGTCCGGCCGTGGCAAGTGCTGCGACCTGGCGGCTCACCGTGGAGATGTCCAGGGCGAACACCGCGCCGAGGGTTGTCAGCCGCACGGCGCCGTGCTCGTGAATGTGGCTGAGTAGCAGGTAGGCGGAGCGGTCCAGGACCGTTCCGGACTCGTCGGCGATGGCCATCTGAAAGCGTTCGGCGCGCCGGCTGAGCACCGACAGTTCATGTTCGATCTTGATTAGCCGATCGTCGAGTTCCTGACCGTTATCCACTTCGGCTTCACCCCTGTCCTGGCAGCCGTATGTCCCGCAATCGGATGTTGTTGAGATTCTGGTGGATACACCACGTTGACGAACGAGCCGCATCGTGGGTGCCGAGGCGATCACGCCTGTCTGGTTACTCGTGGTTAGAGCACTGCTCCACAAGCTGCCCGGGTGTGAGCCAGCACACTCCAGGTAGGTCCCGACTTGTGTGCGCCGCGAGGTGAATCTGCCGAATCGACAGCTCCTGGTGTGGTTCGGTTGTCTCGTGGTATCGAATCCGCTGAAAGCCGGGAAACAGCTATGGGCCAAGAACCGCAAGCGGGTACTGATCATTGGTGCCGTGCTCGTGGTCGCCTGGATCTACGTGTCCCGCTCGGGCAGCCCGGACACCGAGCGAGCAAAAATACCGGCAGGGTACGCCTCCGCCGAGCGTGAGCTTGCCGTTCACGCCGACTCCAGCCCCAGCAAGCCACTGCCGCTGGTCCTCGTCCTGCATGACGACAGCAGTGACGCGAGCGCGATCGAAAAGGCCAGCAGAGCCTCGGTGCTCGCCGACCGGCGGGAGTTCGCCGTGGTCTATCCGGAGGCCGTGGACAGTGAATGGAGGTTGGACGACCCACAGGGTGCGGACGTGCAGTACCTGCGTGATGTTGTTCGCTACGTCTCGCAGGAGCGGTCGAAGATCGACCCGTCCCGGATCTACATCTGGGGTGCTGGTGAGGGTGGGCACGCGGCCCTCCTGGCTGCCTGTGCAGCGCTCGGCAGCGGCCAGAAGTTCGCCGCCGTCGGGGTGGTGGGGCCGGTCGGGCAGGCACAGAGCTGCTCACCGGAGGTTCATGTCCGGCATGTCGAAGAGACGACATGGAACGAAAGCACCACTCGTGATCTGTGGGACTTCTCCAGGGGCTTCAAGCTTTAGTCAAGCCGAATGTCCGGTCGTCTGTTGTTACTGAAGAGAAGTTCCCCGGTGGGCCTGAGTCTCCGGCGGCACACCCGGCCGGCGGGAGGATGTCGACTCCCGCCGGCCGGCCGCACTGTGGGGGGGGGTGCAGTACGACCGGCCAGCGGAAGCCTGTTGTTCCGCCGGACTTTCCGAGCTGGGGGGTTGGCTCGGTCCGGCCAGCGGAAGTCATTATCGTGGTGGTGCGGGCTGCCATCAGGTTGACGTTGACTCCGTCAACGTCAACCTGATGGCAGGGTTCGTGCGCAACCGGAGGGGGAGGCTGCGCAGGAACCCGTTTGTGGATCGTTCATGAGGCCGTAACCGCTACGCCTGGCGGCGTGCTGATGGCCGGATGTCGACGCGGGCTGGTCGGATCAGCTAGACGACCCGGCCAACGGAATACGACGTGGTGTAGATAGCTCTCAGTGAGACGACGTCGCCGGACTTCGGCGCCACCCACATCTTACCATTACCGGCATAAATACCGACATGGTAGATATTATCCGGTGAACCATAGAAAATCAGGTCACCGATCTGCTTGTTGAACTGTGATACCCGGGTGGTCGCCTCGTACTGCGCCTCGGCCGTGCGGGGGAGGTTGCGTCCCAGCTGCTTGAAGATGTACTGGACCAGGCCTGAGCAGTCGAAGGAGTAGGGGCCTTCCGCACCGTAGACGTAGGGCTTGCCGGCCTGCTGCGCCGCGAGATACACAGCCCGTTCACCAAGCGAGCTGGCCGCTCCGATCGCGCTCGAGATAGCAGCGTCCGGCGACAGATTGGTGCCGAAGATCTGAGAACCGCTACGGGTGATCCCCTGGGAAACCCGCGCCGGAGGTGCGGGTACGAAATTGGGGACCACGGTCAGCGTACCGACATTGGTCGACCGTGTTGACCGCAGGGCGTCGGTTCCGTCGAAGATAGCGGTGATCTGCGTGGTGGTGAGAACCTTGGCTGTATAGCTCGTGAAGCCCTGGTCGTTGGTGTAGAGGTGTTTGAAGGTCGCCCATCCGTCCGGCAGCTTCACCTGGACCTTGACGAGTTGATTGACCAGTGGCGCGTGGGTGGTCTCGTCCTCGAGTGAGAATCCCATCTCCACCGGCTGATCGGCTTTAATCGAAACGTCCGGATTCGTGACTTTGAGTACGACCCCCGTCTTGGGGTGCAGGTCGGTCTGGTTGAGTACCTGGCTGGCGATCGACCATGGGCTGGTCGCGGACGTCGGGTTGATGACGGAGGTGCGCAGGTTGGCAAGAGACGCCTGACTTCCGAACTGAGCTCCGAGCGTTATCGGAGAGGTGACGGAAGCCTCGTCGGGACCCGAGTCGGTCGGGGCACATCCGGCCAGGGCAACTCCGGACACCGCAACCGTGCCGGTGGTCATCACGGCGACCGCGGCCCGGGCTCGCGAGCGACCTGCTCCGGACTGTGATACTGGTGCGCGGTGCCGGCCACGTGTCGGGCGCTCAACGTGCCGGTCGACCTGGTGCCGGCGGGATGACGGCGAAGCCGTCTGCGACGAACGTGACCATGGTTCTGGATCAGGCTGCACATCATGCGCAGACAAGGCTGTGATCCTTCCCGTTCGCCTGCGAGGTGAGCTGTCGGGTTCGGGCTGGGCTGCCCGGTGGGCCACGCGACCATCGCGCTGCGCACTTCACCCCGAGGACGACACCGTGGCTCGGCGCCGTCCGGTGGAGGATTGGGTCCCCCGCTCCTGCCCTGGTGACGACTCGGAGGGAACACCGGGACCGTGGGCAGGATTCGGCATTTCGGTCCGGTGTGTCGTGACGTCGGCGCGAGACTAGTTCATAAGGATGGCGCTAGTAAACACTAGTCCCTCACAACTACGGCGAGTAGCCGTATGAAGTGCCATACCCGGCTCTTCCTCGTCCTCCTTCACCGACTGGCTCGCCGCCGTGCATGACCTGCTGGTTTGTGACCTATGGTCCCTCGGCTGACGCTCCGCGTTCCGTGACTTGCAGGATGCGGAGGATGACATTACGCCATAGCGGCGGCAGTTGGTCGACGGGGGGTCTTTGAGTACTGATAGTAGATGTCTCACTACCTTGAGTAGCAAACGTTGGTGTGAACTGAAGGGATTTTCATCCCGTTCATCACGGTTGTCCGGTTGAGTTGTGCCAGATTGTCGGCCTCCTGACGGGTTGAGGGGTCCGGCGTCGTACTCTGACAGCGCCTCGTCTGTTCACTCACGTGACCAAGGTGGTGCGGCTAATGATCAAAAACCGTTCGGCGCTCTCTGGGGAGACAGTCGCTACGACGCAGTCCGCACCGGACGGGCGTACCGCGCTTCGACCGGATGCACCTGCCCGGCGGTCACGTCCACAACGCGCGGACGTCGTCGTGATCGGTGCGGGTGTCGCGGGTCTCGTAGCCGCGGTCATACTGGCTCGTCGCGGTGTCGACACGCTTGTGCTTGAGTGCGCCAGCCGGGCGAGGGTGGAAAGTCGCCCACGTGCCGGGTTACTCGGACCAGGAGCGGTGGACGTCCTGGAGCGCAATGGGCTTGCCGACGGCCTGAGGGCTGAGGGTGCCCCGCACCACAACTGTGAGTTTAGGCATCGTCGCCAAGCGTTCATTGTCGAGTATGCTCGACACGCGGGCGGACGCCATCACGTTGTCTACCCGCAGCAAAAGCTTGTCGCCGGCCTGGTCGCAGCTTACCTTGCCTCAGGTGGCGTCATCGAGTTCGATGCCACTGACGTGACATTGGACGCGCTCACCTCCGATCACCCTACCGTGTCCTTCGTCGCAGCCGACGGGCAGCGGCGGACCGTGGAAAGCCGTTTCATCGCGGGTTGCGACGGTCATCATGGTGTTTCCCGCCGGTCGATTCCCGAGGGCGCGTTGCGCAACACCCGACAGCATGGCAGCCCATGGGCATGGCTTGCGGTCCTTGCTGCAGTCGCTCCGTCCACCGATAAGATCATTTATGGGATCAGTCCGCGGGGGTTCGCCGGCCACATGCTGCGCGACCACCGGACGAGTCGCTTCTATCTACAGGTCGAGGCCGCAACCGACGCCGCGGACTGGCCATCCGAGCGGATCTGGGAGGAGCTGCACACCCGCCTCGCCGTGGACGCCGACTGGAAACTGGCGGAAGGGCCGTTGCTCGAACCGCCGAACGTCATCACGATGGACTCGCTCTTCTACGAACCGATGCGGTTCGGACGTCTCCTACTCGCCGGGGACGCCTCGCGGCGAGTGCCGCCGGCGGCGGCCAAAGGCGCAGGGCTTGCCATCGCCGATGGTGAGACGCTCGCGCTGGCGGTAGCGGCAGCCCTTCACAACTCGGACGAACGACCGTTAGACGCCTACTCCGAGGCGTGCCAGGCTCGGGCCTGGCTGGCGCAGGAAGCGTCGACCAAACTGCTGCAGATGGTGAACGTCGAGCTCTCCGACTCGTTCGCCCGGCGCTTGCAGGACGTTCGCCTGGACCGTCTCCGAACGTCACCGGTCGCTGCCGCCGAATTCGCGGAACAATACCTATCCCCCGTCTAGACCTATCCCTCGTCTGGCGCCTTCGGCGCGAGACGGGGACTCCTATCTCTATGGTGGGCCGCCGTTGTTACGGATGGCGCGTGTGGGATGGCCGGCGGGAGAGTAGGCCGGCGGTCTGCAGGACGTGGAGTTCGATCGCGAGTTCGTGGACCTCTGGCGGCAGAGAGCGATGGCTGACGGCCAGGGCGTCTACAGCGGTCTGCGCGCGCTCCGCGAGATTGTCCAAGGCGCGCTGGTGTGTGCGCATCTGGGCGCGTTCGTCCTGAATCGCACGAAGAGTGTCTTCCTGCCACTGCCGGGCGCGCATCAGGTGCTCGCCCGCGTCCGCGGCCTGGCGTTCGGCGTCTTCCAGGCGTCCAAGAAGTTGATCGAGTTGTTCCAGTCTTATTGCCAGTTCTGCAACAAGATCATTGCGGACCGTATCCATCGGTTGTGTCATCGGACCGCGTCGCCTTCGTCCTGGATATGAAGGACGACGGCGATGCGACCGCCGGCGTCGAAGGTATGGCCGTGAGTGGAGGGCCGTTGCCGCCTGCCGCCGAGCGATGGTCGGGAGGGCCGCGCAAGGACGGGTCTCCCGTGAAAGCCCGACACAGTTCATCACGGTAGCCGACACCGTGGTCCTCGTGAATCCCGCTGCCGGATGCTATGTCGTGGAACAACCGGTAAGAATGCGATCAAATCGTACAGTTGGTTGTGTGGATAGCCGTGCTGGATGCGGCGACAGGCCCGATCGGTCGTATTCGCTCCCCTCCCTTCCGTGTCGCTGGGCAGGTGCTCGCGGCTCGGGCGGGGCTGGGCGGGTCGGCGTCCGTGGCCCCGGAAGGACCACGTCCGTGAGCTGCGTCCATATGATCTCTGACAAGACCCGAAGAATCATCCCGTGAAGCGATGTCAGGGGATGTGATCAGGGCAGATCTGCGGGATCGGCTTCCGGACCTCCCGAACCCGGCAGAAACGCCAGCCCGGGTACTGATCAGCGTGATGAAGATCTGCTGAAGATCCGCCGGACGATCCTGTCCTCGATCGCTAAAGCCACCCGTTTCGCTTGAACGCCCGGTACAGAAAGACACAGACGGTCACCATCAGGCAGAGGACCGCCGGATATCCCCAGACCTGGCGCAGTTCGGGCATATGGTCGAAGTTCATACCGTAGATACCGGCTATCGCGGTGGGAACCGCAGCGATGGCGACCCATGCGCTGATACGACGCATGTCCTCGTTTTGCGCGATGGTGACCTGGGTCAGGGTCGCCTGCAGTATCGAGGAGAGCAGCTCGTCGAACCGGGCTATTCGCGCGGTGACTTCTTCGAGGTGGTCGGCGACATCCCGGAAGTACGCCCGGACGCGGGTGTCGATCCCGGTGACGCCGGACTCGGCCAACATGCGCAGCGGAGCGTAGAGGGGCGCCACAGCATGCTTGAATTCGAGTACCTCCCGTTTGAGCTGGTAAACCTTACCGGCATCGGGTCGAAGCGACCGCTGAAAGACCGAGGCTTCGATGGCGTCGATGTCGACCTCTATTTTTTCGGTGACGGCCAGATAGTCGTCGACGATCTGGTCGCAGATGGCGTGGAGGACAGCCGACGGTCCGCGCCTGAGTACCTCCGGCGTTGCCTCCATCCGGCTGCGAAGGTTCTGAAGTCCGCCGTGTTCTCCGTGCCGAACGGTGACGACGAAGTCGTGGCCGAGAAAAACCATGACCTCTCCGGTGTGCACGATCTCCGATGTCGCGGTTAGCTCCTCGTGATCTACATAGCAGACAGTCTTGAGGACGACGAAAAGCGTCTCCGCGTACTGCTCCACCTTCGGGCGCTGGTGGGCGTTGACGGCATCCTCGACCGCGAGTGGATGCAGCCCGTACACGTCGGCGATGTTGGCGAACTCGGCTGCGGTCGGCTGGTAGAGACCGAGCCAGGTGAAACTGTTGCGTTGCTCGCGGGCCACGCGCAGGGCGTCAGCATGGTGGATGGCGCCTGGATCACGGTGGCCGTCCCGGTAGACGTGGCAGGCGACCACCCGCCCCGGTGGTACCGAAGGGACCTCCGGACGGGAACGGCGCCTTTTCGGGTGCCTCCGAACGAGTGAAACCCGCCTGGTCACAGCTTCTGTCAGCCGGGCGGTCGCGTTCCCGCGGTCGGAAGGACTCCGGGAGAAAGGGTGATGTTCGTCGTGGCGATCGTCGGAATCATCGCCGAATTTCCTGTCGGTCACATTCAACTCCTCCTGTTCTCCTGTTCCGGTCGTGCCTGTGCTTAGACGTCGCTGCGGCTCTTGCGAGTCCGGGTGTCGATGATGGCTCGGTGAGGAGTATTCGTTACCAAACGTGTCTATCCGGCTTCTTTCTGCTAGACGTCGCGCTGCCGAGGCAACTGGACCCCAGGACGCCTGTGGACGGCACCGGGGAGTGTCCCGCGTCCGCCCGGATCATTGTCGCAAGTCCGTGCTCCTGCCCTCGCCGTGCCCGACGCCGATGTACCCGGCCGGGAGCGGATCACCGTTGGGAGGACGGCTTGACCGGCGAGCATGATGCGCCGATTCTATTGTTTTCGGCTCATGGGCCGGATGGCGCGAGGCCGGCGGGCGGTTCGGTCGGCTAGGGGTCAAAGGTGGCGCGATCATGTTTTCGCGCCTGGGGTTCCTGTCGGATCGGCGAAGCCGATCTGGGAGGTCCGGAAGCCGATCCAGGAGGCCCAGGTCTCCGGGTTGTTAGGGGGCGGCGATGATGACCGCAGCAGGTTCGGGAGGGGCCCGACCGGAGGAAGAAGCCGGGTTCGGCGAGCGGGCTCAGCCAGCGGCATCCCCGCTCAGCCTGATCAGAGCGTCCCACGACCACATAAATGATCTTGTTAGCCTTACGTTCTTCGCCCCGGCGGCCCCAGGGGATCCCAGGCGCCCACTGCGGGCGGTCGACATGGCGGTCGCGGCGATCAGTATTCACATGTATGCCGTGCAGACCGCCGTCTACCCGATGGCACGCCGCCGCCTTCCGGACCGCCGGGCGTGTGTCACCGAGCTTTATGTGGTGGCACGGGAAATCGAGTCGGTGACGCGCGGCATTTCTCAGCATATTCAGGGTGACGTGCATCGGCCGAACGAGTCGATGCAGACATTGCACAACCGCCTCGCCGAACTCGAGGAACAGCACGTGGCCATCGAGGACCCTATGGTCGCCGAGCTGGACGAGACGTTGTCCGGTCCGGAGCTGCGCCGGGTGATGACCTTGCTCGAACGGTCGGTACAGCGGGCACCCACTCGCTCGCATCCGCATCTTCCCCGGACGGCTGTCCTCAGCGGTCTGGTGCTGCGGGTCGCAGGAAGCTGGGATCACGTTCTGGACGCCATGGATGCGCGCGTCGCCGCGGATACTCCGGCGCGGGCGCCGATACCTGCGGGGCTGTGGGGCTGGTACCTGCTTGGTCGGCCCATCCCGTCGCCACAATCCGAGCAGGCGACGGGCAGCGGGCAGGACGGCCAGCGGAATGCGGCCACGCGGCATGATCGGTGATCGGCTGGCGCACCGGAAAGGCGGGTTCGGGCACCGCCGTGTGACGGCCGGTGTGGACGACAGTTGCCGCTGACTCCCGGCTAGCCGAAGGACACGCGATCATAGGTTTGTCGCATGTCCTTTTTGGAGTCCGTTTCAGATCCTGCCTTCGATCGGCGAGCGGGGCGGAAGATTCGGAAAAGATTCTCAGGGAAGCCGGACGACTTGGGCGGCGTAGACCAGGCCTGCGCCGAAACCTACGAGCAGGGCGAGCCCGCCGGACGGCACCTGCCCGCTGGCGAGAATCTCGTCCATCGCGAGCGGAATGGATGCCCCGGAGGTGTTCCCGTGTATCGCGACGTCCCGGGCGACGGTTACCGTGTTCGGCAGGGCGAGCACCCTGCACATTATGTTGATGATACGGATGTTGGCCTGATGCGGAATGAACGCGGCGAGATCGTCCGCCGTGACGCCGGCCTCATCGAGTGCCGCCCGCGCAACGGGCGCCATCTGCCAGGATGCCCAGCGAAAGACCTGCTGGCCCGCCATTCGCATCGTCGGCCAGGGCAGATCGGTGTTGTCGCGCCAGTCCAGATAGGAATGGTCGTGCGCGATGACATCTCGAGCCGAGGGATCCGAACCCCATACGACCGGCCCGATACCCGCTGTCTCGGACGGCCCGACGACAATCGCTCCGGCACCGTCCCCGAACAGGAAAGCGGTGCTTCGGTCGTGCGGATCGATGATGTCCGACATGCGCTCGGCTCCTATTACCAGGATATACCGGGCGCTTCCGGCGAGCACCATGTCACTGGCGACCGCGAGAGCATGGCAGAAACCAGCGCAGGCGGCCGAGATGTCGAATGCCGCGGCCTTCTCCGCACCGAGTCTGGCGGCTACGTCCGTGGCCACCGACGGCGACTGGGTGACATGGGACATTGTCGCCACCAGGATGCATCCGACGTCGGCGATCCCGACACCGGCACTGGCCAGAGCCTTACCGCCGGCTGTCGCGGCCATCGCCCCAAGGGATTCTTCGGCGATCGCGAACCGGCGGCTGCGAATACCGGACCGGGATTCGATCCACCCGGGTGTGGAGTCCAGCTGGTTGCAGATGTCGGCGTTCGATACCACTGTCATCGGGCGATAGGCGCCGACGCCGAGAATGCGGCTCCCGGCCGGTCCGGTTCGTTGCCGAATGATTCCGCTCATCGCCGCTCTTCCCGTTCCCTGCGAGGGGAGGTAATTCTTCGAACGATCGCCGTTCTCGGTAAGGAGATTTTCATGGAGTTTCCCCCCGGGGAGCTGCCGGGCCGGGTAATCCTGACGGTCCGACAATGTCGTCGCGGATGGGCCGGTCATCCGACACGGCAATAATGATCGTTTGCTGATGAACATATGACAACGTTGATGAACGTGTGTCAACTATTTGTCGAACTCCGTTATCCGATCTCTTTGTTGTTACTCTCTGCTTCAGGGTATGTACGGTATCGTTTCGGACATCGTATCGTACCGACCTGTCGGCGTGGATCGGATTCGGCTGAAAGATGCAGTAATATATCGGATAGTTCGTGGGATGAGGGGAGAATCACAGGGCTGATCACAGCGGCCACGCCAGCTTGGCCGGCCGGAGATCACATGATCGCTGTTCTCAGCCGGCGCGCAGGGCGAGGGTGAGAGCTTCGACCGTCAGCAGCGGAACAAGCCCGGGGTTGTCGGCCAGCCGGCGGCGGTATCCCAGGACGGCTTCGAGCCGGCGCAGCGTCTGTTCGGGTGTGGATCCTCGGGCCAGCCGTACGGCCAACTCGTGGTGATCGGGGTGAATGGCGTCCACCGGCGCACCCAGTTGCAGGACGAGTACGTCCCGATACCAGCCGGCGAGGTCAACGAGCGCTCGGTCGAGGGAGTCCAGCACTGTGCGCCGACCACGGCTTTTCTGATTCTTCTCCAGTTCCTTGAGCGCGCCGGTGGCCCCCCGGACCGTCATCGCCCGACCCTTCACGCCCGCCTTGGCAGCCCTGGAACGTTTCGCGGTGCTGCCGGAGGATGTCGCGCCGACACCGAGCGCGGTCTTCAGGGCCTCGGTCTCGGCTTCGTCACGTATGGTGTTCGCCGCATCGGCATCCGCGTTCGCCGCGTTCATCAGGTCCGCCGCTGCGCCGAGGCAGTCACCGGTCCGCCGCAGGCGAGTGGGGATACGCAGCACCTCGGCCCGCCGGGCCCGGGTCGCCTCGTCGGTGGCAAGCGCGCGAGCACGCTCAAGGTCCCCCTGGCTCGCCGCGGCGGCGAGCCGTGCGACCGCTTCCTCGACACCTTCGCGGGCCAGCACGGCGGCGACGTCCGCCGGCAGGGGCAGGCGCAGCGCAACGACCCGGCAGCGGGACCGGACGGTGGGCAGGACGTCGTCCACCGAAGGCGCGCACAGTAGGAACACCGACCGCTGCGCGGGCTCCTCCAAGGCTTTGAGCAGGGCGTTCGCTGCCTGATCGGTGAGCCGGTCGGCGTCCTCCACCAGCAGGACCCGCCAGCGGCCCGACGTCGGCGCGCTGGCCGCGTCCCGTACCAGCTCCCGGACGTCCTTCACACCGAGTGACAGACCTTCCGGCCGGACTGTGCGCAGGTCGGCGGCGGTGTCGGTCAGCACCGTGTGGCAGCCGGTGCACCTACCGCATCCAGGAGGGATGTTCTCGCAGTTCAACGCGGCCGCGAACGCCCGCGCCGCCGTCGAACGGCCAGCACCCATAGGGCCGGTGAACAACCATGAGTGGGTCATGCCGGTACGGGCCGCCGCGGGCCCGCCGGCGCCGCTCACCCCGGCTGCTGCCGCGGCAGCAGCGGAGAGGGTTTCGACGACCCGCGCCTGGCCGACCAGGACGTCCCACACGCTCACCGTGTCATTGTCCGCTTCGAGCACCTCGCCACCAACGATGGGTGGACATGCGAGAAGCACGCCGGGAGTTGCGTGCGACAATCCCCGGCATTCCGCCGCTCACGACCGTGGAGCAGGGTCCACCAGGGCGCCCCCCGGCTACCGGATGAACGTCAGTGAGCCGCTACTGGATGCAGGGAGCCTCCTGCCGAGCCCCCTGAACCGTCGTGGGATTGTCCGCCGGACCGGTGGCGTCGGGCGCGTCGCCCGTCTCCGTCCCCTCGGAGGGGTCAGCCGGATCAGCCAGATCGGTGGGGACAGCCGGACCCGTGGGGGCAGCGGGGCCAGTCGGACCAGCCGGGTCGGCAGGGCCGGTGGCCTGCGACGTCTCAGCCGGACTCGGGGCCGCCGGCGGGTGCGTGGGATGCTCGGGCGCCGCATGATGCGGAGGCAGCCCGGGATGCGCGGGCACCGCGGGTTCGGTGTCCAAGGCGGGTGGGTCGTCGGGTGCGGGCCTGGCATGCGGGTGGGGGGCGACCGGGTCGTACTCCTGCCCCTGACGCAGGTGCTCGGTGACGACATTGCGGATCTCGCTGTGCACGGTCTCCGGCGGGCAGTTCGCGTCGAGGACGACGTACCGCTCCGGTGCGCGTTCGGCGAGTTGGCGGAAGCTGTCGCGGACGCGTTCGTGGAACGACAGTTGTTCGGCCTCGATCCGGTCGATAGCGGGTGTTTCGATACCGGTTGTGTCGATATCGGGGGCGGGGCCGTTCCCGCCGCCGGCCTTCCGCGTGCCGCTCGCATTGCGATCGGGAGTGCCGCCACAACCGGGAGCACCTCCATGTTCGTGACCTGTGACACGATCACGAACGGAGCTGTTCATGCCTGCTCGGGCCCGTACCCGGCCGAGTCCGATCTCCGCGGGGATGTCGAGCAGGATCGTGACGTCCGGGACCAGGGAGCGGGTCGCCCACCGCGACAGCATGGCGACGTCGTCCGCACCGAGCTGGCGTCCGGCGCCCTGGTAGGCAATGGAGGAGTCGACGAAGCGATCGCTGACGACGACCGCGCCGCGGGCCAGAGCAGGTTCGATCACCCGGGAGACGTGCTCGGCGCGGTCCGCGGCGTACAGCAGTGCCTCGGTGCGAGGGTGCAGCCGCACCGCGGGGTCCAGCAGCAGCTCCCGCAGTTTCGTGCCCAGGGCGGTCCCGCCCGGTTCGCGGGTCACGACGACCTCGCGTCCGGACGACGCCAACCACGATCGCAGTCGTTCGGCCTGGGTGGACTTGCCGGAGCCCTCACCACCCTCGAGGACGATGAACAGCCCGGCATGACGAGGACGGCCGGGTACGGCGCGCCGACCCAGCAAGGCGTTCCACAGTTCCGGCAGGACCGCGACCCCGCTGCGTTCGTCCATCTGCCGGTAGGAGAACAGGCCGACAGCCACCGCGAGCAGGCCGCCGCCGAGCAGGACGATCGTGACGCCGTCGGTGCGCACGTGCAGGTTGCCCCACAGATCGACGTGGTGCGAGCCGATGAGTCCGACCAGCGCGGGCGCCGCGGCCAGCACCAGGAGCAGATCGATGCGGACCAGGGACTGGACGAGCGCGAAGGTCCGTCCGCGCAGTTCGTCGCTCACCCCTGCCTGCAGCAGCGTGTAACCGGTGACCCACGCGATCCCGGCGAACGCGCCCACGAAGACGACGAGGATGCATGCGAGCACGAGGTTGGGTACGACGGCGACCAGCAGCATGGTCACGCCGGCAGCGGTGACGCTCAGGCCGAACAGGCGGGAGCGGCTGTAGTCGCCGAGCAGCCGCGGCCCGAGTGCCATGCCGGCGGCGAGCCCGACGAACACCGCACCGAACAGGACGCCGTAGGCGGAGTCACCGCCGCCGAGAAGCTGGACGTAGAGCCGCCCGAGCGCCACCACACACCCCGCGCCGGCGAAACCGCCGAGAATCCCGACGATCAGACCGCGGACCAGCCGGTCGTGGCCGACGAACCGCAGACCTTCCGTGATCGACGACCAGAAGCTCGGGTTCACCTCGGCGTCGTGGTGGTCGGCCCGGCCGATCCCACGCAGCCGGAAGATCACTACCGCCGACACCAGAAACGTCGCGGCGTTGAAGTAGAGCGCGAGATCGAGGGGGGAGGTCTTGAAGAACGACACGCTGGAGGCGAGCGTGCGTGACAGGGCGGCCAGCAACGAGAAGATCGCCGCAGCCAGCGGTGCCGAACCGTATGTGGTGATCAGACTCAGGGTGTTCGCCGTCGCGAGCCGTTGCACGGGCACGAGGTTCGGCACGCTGGCGTCCTTGGCCGGGTTCCAGAACAGGCTGACGCACTCGATCAGCAGGGATGCGACGAGCAGCCACACCAGCGTCCCGACCAGTGGAATGGAGACGAACAGCCCGAACCGTAGGACGTCCGCGACGACCATCGTCAGCCTGCGGTCGAGCCGGTCGGCCACGACACCGGCGAGCGGTCCGAAGATCAGCGCTGGTAGCAGTCGGACGATCAGGACGGAGCCGATCGCGTACGCCTTCTCCGAAAAGCCCGCCTGCAGGGAGCTTGCCAGCGCGGTCGTGGCGAGCAGGCCCATCCAGTCGCCTAGGCTGGACAGCGTCAGCGCCAGCCACAGCCGCCGGAACTGCGGTATCCGCAGGACCGCGCGGATGTCCCCCTCGGTGTTGCGGTGGGGATCAGCGGACCCGGCCGGCGGTGACGGGACCGTCACGACAGGCGGTCTTCCAGGGGACCGGTTCGACCATGACCACCCGTCGGCCGTGGTGGGAGCCGGGGGACCGGTCGTGGCGGCGGTGGCGCCCGCGGGATCCCCCGTACCTGGGGCCGGTGGGTGGGCCCCAGACAGCGGGTGGCTGTCAGCCGGCGGGTGGCCACCGTTGGACGTCCCGCCGCCGCCCGACGGCGCCGTCGAGGTCGGTGACCGCGGCGGGTCGTAGGCGCCATCCACCGGAGGGCCCATCAGTCCGTCCGTCGTGGGCGGGGCGATGAGGCGCCCTGCGTACCGCCGTCCGTCCCCGTCGTGGTGGCCGGCTGCGCAGACGTCTTCTTGGCAGTTGTCTTCTTGGCCGTGGACTGCCTGGTGGTCTTCTTGGTCGCCGACTGCTTGGCCGGCTGCGCCGTCCGCCGTCTGGGTGCCGCCGGGCCACGGGCGCGTTTCTCCGCGAGCATCTCGGCTGCTCGTTCCACGGTGATGGACGCGATGTCGTCGCCCTTGCGCAGGCTCGCGTTGGTCGTACCGTCGGTGATGTAGGGACCGAAGCGGCCCTCCCGCAGCACCATGGCGGCGCCCGTGGCGGGATCAGGACCGAGCTCACGCAGCGGCGGGGTCTCGGCGGCCCGTCGGCGCCCCCGCGTCTTGGGCTGTGCGATCAGCGCCAGTGCCTCGTCCAGCGTCACCGTGAACAGTTGCTCCTCCGACTCCAGCGAGCGGCTCTCCGACCCCTTTTTGACATAGGGCCCGTAGCGGCCGTTCTGGGCCGTCACCTCCTCCCTATCTTCGGCGACTCCCAGCGATCGGGGAAGGGTGAGCAGTTTCAGGGCATCGGCGAGCGTGAGGGTTTCCGGGGTCATCGTGCCCAGCAGGCTCGCCCGGCGTGGCGGATCGTCGTCGGTCGACACGTACGGGCCGAAACGTCCCACCTTGAGTGTGATCGTCGCGCCGCTTTCCGGGTCGGTGCCCAGCGACCGTTCCTCGCTGGGTGCGCCGAGCAGCGCCATCGCCTTGTCCACGGTGAGCTCGTCGGGAGGCAGGTCCTCCGGGACGCTCGCCCGCTCGTCACCGTGCTGGATGTACGGGCCGTACTTCCCCACCCGGATCACCACGGGTTGGTCGTCCTGGGCCACCCCCAGGGGGATCGAGTTGACCTCGCGGGCGTCGATCTCGCCGAGCCGCTCGTTGACCAGATGCTTGAGCCCACCGGCACGCGCGACCCCGCCCTCCTGGCCGGCGTTCGAACCGAAGTAGAACCGGGTGAGCCAGTCGATCGACGCCGCCGTGCCCGCGGCGATGTCGTCCAGGTCGTCCTCCATCGACGCGGTGAACCGGTAGTCGACGAGACGTCCGAAATGTTCCTCGAGCAGGCCGATCACGGCGAACGCGACAAAGCTCGGGATCAGCGCGCTGCCTTTCTTCCACACGTAGCCGCGGGCCTGGATCGTCCAGATGATCGACGCGTACGTGGATGGGCGCCCGATACCGAGCTCCTCAAGCGTCTTGACCAGGCTCGCCTCGGTGAAGCGCGGCGGCGGGTTGGTCGTGTGCCCGCGCGGGTTGAGCTCCCGGGTCGTCAGGGCGTCGCCCTGGCGGACATCCGGCAGCCGCCGCTCCCGGTCGTCCAGCTCGGCGTCGGGATCGTCCGCGCCCTCGACGTAGGCGCGCAGGAACCCGGGGAAGGTGATGACCTTCCCGGACGCCGAGAACTCGGCGTCCTCCCCTGCGCTGGAGACACCGCCGATCCGGATGGTCGCGGACGTGCCGAGGGCGTCGGCCATCTGGCTGGCGACGGTCCGCCGCCAGATCAGTTCGTACAGGCGGTAGCCGTCGACGTCGTCAGCCAGCGCGTCGCGTACCTCTCCCGGCGTCCGGAACTGCTCCCCGGCCGGGCGGATCGCCTCGTGCGCCTCCTGGGCGTTCTTGACCTTCTTCGTGTAAGTGCGGGGACGTTCGGGGACGTACTGGGCCCCGTAGAGGGCACGGGCCTGCTCACGAGCGGCGGCGAGCGCGGTCTCGGACAGGTTCGTCGAGTCCGTCCGCATATAGGTGATGTAGCCGTTCTCGTACAGCTTCTGCGCCACCTGCATCGTCCGCTGGCTGGAGAAGTGCAGCTTGCGGCTGGCCTCCTGCTGCAGGGTGGAGGTCATGAACGGTGCGTAGGGGGAGCGGCGGTACGGTTTGGTCTCCACCGAACGCACCGCGAACGCGGTGTCGGCGAGCCGGTCGGCCAGGGTGCGCGCGGCGTCCGCGTCGAGCCGGACGACCTCGGCGGAGGTGAGCTGCCCCGAGGAGTCGAAGTCGCGTCCGGTGGCCAGCCGCCGGCCGTCGAGCGCGACCAGGTTCGCCGGCAGCGGCGTGGCGTCGGCCGTGGGGTCACCGTCGGTGGCGCCTCCGCGCTCGGCGTCCCGGCCGGTCAGCACGCCGAATACACCTTCGATGTTCCAGTACTCGGCCGGGGAGAAACGCATCCGGGCGCGTTCGCGCTCCACCAGGATACGGGTCGCCACGCTCTGCACCCGGCCCGCCGACAGCTTCGGCATGACCTTCTTCCACAGCACGGGGCTGACCTCGTAGCCGTAGAGCCGGTCGAGGATGCGCCGGGTCTCCTGCGCGTCGACAAGGTTCTCGTCGATATCGCGGGTGTTGTCCACCGCCCGCCGGATCGCCTGCGCAGTGATCTCGTGGAAGACCATCCGCTTCACCGGCACCGTCGGCTTCAGCGTCTGCAGCAGATGCCAGGCGATAGCCTCGCCCTCCCGGTCCTCGTCTGTCGCCAGGTAGAGCTCGCTAGCGTCCTTCACCAGCGCCTTGAGCTTGCTGACCTGGGACTT
Source organism: Protofrankia symbiont of Coriaria ruscifolia (assembly GCF_900634745.1). NCBI lineage: Bacteria > Bacillati > Actinomycetota > Actinomycetes > Frankiales > Frankiaceae > Protofrankia > Protofrankia symbiont of Coriaria ruscifolia. The sequence continues at coordinate 77,397 of NZ_CAAAFR010000199.1, read as the reverse complement.
CTTGTCGGGAGTGACCACGTAGAGCGGCTCGAAGCCGTTGTCGACGTCCACCCCGAGGCGAGCCCACGGTTTGCCCTTGTGGGCGTCGGGAACGTCGGCGGCGCTCTGCGGCAGGTCCCGGATGTGTCCGATGCTGGACTCGACCCGCCAGCCGGAACCGAGATAGCCGGCGATGGTCTTTGCCTTGGCAGGGGACTCGACGATCACGAGCCGGATACCGGTGGCGCCCGCGGTCGGCGATGATGTGCCGGCCCGGCTACCACGGGTGGTGGTCCGCGTGGTGCGTCCACGGGACACGGCACCGTTGCCGGACGCGGCGGCGTCCGTATCGGGCTCGGCTGCGACGTCACCGGCCGTGGGTTCGACGACCGGCGTCGATGGCCTGGCGCTCGACCGGCGCGTCCCGCTGTTTGTCGACTTCGTGCGCGGGGGCACTTCTCTCCTCGTTGCAGGGGGCAGTTCGGTTTCGGCGTTGCGACCTGTATGGGTTGCAGCCTGTATCGGTTGCAGCCTGTATGCGTTGTGGCATGCATGGCGTATGGACAGTGCGGACGGGCCGGCCGCCGGTTCGAGAACCTGCCCGGGACCCGTTGCGGCGCGTCTCGGGCGGGCGGTCCTCCTGCCGACAGTAGGTCGGCGCACACCGGTGTGTCAGCTGCCGCCCGGCGTCCGCGTCGCGGGCACCGGAGCAGACCGTACGCCTCGTCGTGCCCACGGGTCCGCCTGCGTCGACCGGCCAGGGTCTGTGTAAACCGGACGTATACCATATCGGATGCATCTGTCACTGATGCCGTGTCACCAGCACCAGCGTCGCCGATGACGCGTTACCGGCCTCGTGTCACTGACCTCGTGTCCGGCAGGGCATGGAGCCGCTCATGCCCGTCCAGATTTCGGCGGACCGTGGTGCTCACCCTCCTCCCGGTGTGTCAGCTCCCGGTGTGTCAGGCGGGCTGGCGCCCACGTCATTCGTTTCTGGACTCCCTCCGGCACGCAGGGAGGTGAGCCACCCGTGATGGCGTCGGCCACCGCTGTGCCCACCGCTGTGCCCACCGCTGTGCCCACCGCTGTGCCCACCGCTGTGCCCACCGCTGTGCCCACCGCTGACGCCCGCAGCTTACGGTGATGGTCGGCGCCCGCAGCGGGCGTCAGCACG
>NZ_CAAAFR010000199.1:13251-76219 GCF_900634745.1 Protofrankia symbiont of Coriaria ruscifolia | reverse complement strand
GTGATGGTCGGCGCCCGCAGCGGGCGTCAGCACGCCGACGCCGTCACCGTAGAGCCAAAGGATCGCTGAAGTCATCCGATGTTCCTTCCAGACCTCCTCACAGATGCCCCCGTACGGGGAGCAGGACCGTCTGCCCGGGGCCGGAGCAGCCAGCGAGAATGTGATCAGTTATTGGGAGGCAGCCGTCATACTCCAGCCTTCGTCTTGCTGGCCGGGCGCTGTTCGGTTACCGAGGGCGTGACGGTGAGGGCGGAAGCATGTCGCTTGGAGTAGGCGATCACTGCGACGATCACTGCGACGGCCGCCAGCGCTATCCCTATGCGTAGCGGTTTGTTCTCGTCGTCGCCGACCGAATATTTCACCACCGAAGGTGCGATCAGTAGGCTGACCAGGTTCATCACCTTGATCAATGGGTTGATCGAAGGTCCGGCGGTGTCCTTGAAAGGGTCACCTACGGTGTCTCCGATAACGGTTGCCGCATGCGTGTCCGACCCCTTGCCGCCGTAGTTGCCGTCCTCGACGAATTTCTTCGCGTTGTCCCAGGCCCCACCGGAGTTGGCGAGAAAGACGGCCATGAGGACGCCTCCGGCGATTGCCCCGGCGAGATAGGCGCCCAGTGGTGGGTAGCCCAGCCCGAAGCCGACCGCGATCGGAGCGAGAACCGCCAGGGTGCCTGGAGTAATCAGCTCCCGCAGCGAGTCACGGGTGCAGATGTCGACGACAGCACTGTAGTCGGGCCGTTCCGTTCCGTCCATGATACCCGGCTTCGTCCGGAACTGGTTGCGTACCTCGAGTACAACCCGTCCGGCGGTGCGTCCGACTGCGTTGATCGCGAGCCCGGAGAACAGGAACACGACTGCCGCGCCGATGATCAGGCCGACCAGGGCATCGGGATAGGCGATGTTGAGGGTGCGGGACGATCCAACGGCCCGGCCGGCGTCGACGAGCGCTTCGTTCACCGTGTCCGTGAACGATCCGAACAAGGCGGTGGCGGCCAGTACCGCGGTAGCGATCGCGATACCTTTCGTGATCGCCTTGGTGGTGTTCCCGACGGCATCGAGGGAGGTGAGGATCCCGGCCCCGGCCCCGGCTGTTCCGGCCCCGGCTGTTCCGGCCCCGGCTGTTCCGGCCCCGGCTGTTCCGGCCCCGGCTGTTCCGGCCCCGGCTGTTCCGGCCCCGGCTGTTCCGGCCCCGGCTGTTCCGGCCCCGGCTGTTCCGGCCCCGGCTGTTCCGGTCGCTGCGACCGCTGCGGTTGTTTCGGTGTCACCGGACATCTCGGCGATACCCTGGGCGTTGTCGCTGACCGGCCCGAAAGTGTCCATCGCGACGATTACGCCGACCGTCGTCAACAGACCGGTGCCGGCCAGCGCCACGGCGAACAACGCGACGGTGACGCTGCCGGATCCGAGCAGGTACGCACCGAAGACGGCTGCGCTGATAAGCAACGCTGAGTAGACCGCCGATTCCAAACCGACGCCGACGCCGGAAAGGATGTTGGTTGCGGGGCCGGTGGTCGACGCCTTCACGATGTCCTGGACCGGCCTGCGGTTGGTCTCGGTGAAGTAGCCGGTGAGCAGTTGGATCGCCGCGGCCAGCACGATGCCGATCAGAACCGCGGTGATCGCAATGAACCGCGGGTCGCCGCTCTGGCTGCTGTTCACCATCCCGGGAAACCCCGAGAAGCTGCTGGGAAGGTAGACGAGCGAGACGACGACGACTCCGATAGCGGAGATCACCGCGGACGTGAAGAAGCCCCGGTTGATCGCTGCCATGCCGTTGCGGTCACCGGCGCGCGGGGCGACCGAGAGAATGCCGATGATCGCGGTGAGTACGCCGACGGCCGGGATCAGCAGCGGGAAGATCAGCCCGTTCTCGCCGAATGCCTTCACACCGAGGATCAGCGCGGCTACCAGCGTCACCGCGTAGGACTCGAACAGGTCCGCGGCCATCCCGGCGCAATCGCCGACATTGTCTCCCACATTGTCGGCGATTGTGGCGGCATTGCGTGGATCGTCCTCGGGGATGCCCTGTTCGATCTTGCCGACGAGGTCGGCGCCGACGTCCGCCGCCTTGGTGAAGATGCCACCGCCGACTCGCATGAACATCGCAAGCAGAGCGGCACCGAAACCGAAGCCCTCCAGGACCTGCGGAGCCGTGTCACGAAAGGTGAGTACCACCACCGCCGCGCCGAGCAGACCCAGACCGACGGTGAACATCCCCACCACACCCCCGGTGCGGAAGGCGATCCGCATGGCGGCGCGTTCCCCGAGCCGGATGGCCGCGGCCGCGGTCCGGGTGTTCGCCCGGGTGGCCAGCGACATGCCGACGAAGCCGACCAGCGCGGAGAAGACGGCTCCGAAGACGAAGAAGAGCGACCGCCCGACCCGGGAGCCGGTGGACTCCGCGGGCAACAGCAACAGAACGAACGGGATCACGAGCACGAAACCCGCCACCGTGGTGAACTGCCGGCGCAGGTAGGCTGTGGCCCCTTCCTGGATGGCGCGACCGACCTCGATCATTCGCGGGCTTCCCTGGTCGGCCGCGAGCACCTCGCGGACCAGGTAGCCGGCCACCACCAGCGCCAGCGCCGCCACGACCGCCACCGCGGCGACCACCCCGAGCTGACCTGCGCCAAGTTCGATGGCAGCGCCATCGGGATTCGTACCCGCCACAGCTTGGATCAGGACCATGGGCCCTCCCGGTCAGGTCTGTGCACCCTCCGCGTCCGCCCCATGCCGGTTGTGGCTTCCGGCGGGCGAGCACGGCCGGACGTCGCACCTGACGACGTCGTCGAGGTTGCCGCTCGGGCGTGGAAGGACATCAGGTCGGCGTGGGCCCACGAAGCGGGTGCGACGCCGGCGTGACTGCCGGCTGGGACGGATCCGGGCGGTTGCCCTTCCCGCCGTCGCGCCGTTGTGCGGCGACCAACGCGCTGGCCCGCGTTCTCCCGATTCTCCATTCGGTACCACGGGGAGCACTCCAGACATCGCGCACGCGGTCTGATCGACCGAGTGATGCGGCAGTCTATCCACACGGCCTTAACATGCGCTCGTTCTTTCGTTGATACCAGACGGTGAATATTGTGCTTCGGGGGTTGTGGAGTGGATGTGCAGCGCCCGCGTTCATGCGGCGTCCGCTCCTCGGCCCGTCCTGTCTGCGTGGATTTGTCTGCCTCAACCTGTTGCCGTCGACGCCGTGCCGTCAGAGGGCCATGATCGGTGTGGTTGTTTTCCGGTCCACCGGCCAGCGCATCGTAACGATCATGCCGGACGAATCGGTGCGCGTGGTGATGGTGAAGTCATCGACCAGGCCCTCGATCAGGGCGAGACCGAGTCCCGGGGCTGCCGTGGAGCACAGGTCCTCTTCGTCCGGTCGCCGGATGTCCCTTCGGGAGGCGACCGGATTGGTAATGACGGGCTCGGCAACCGCGGGCTGGGAATCGGCGGGGTCGGCAACCGCGGGGTCGGTAACGACGGGCTGGGCAACGATGGGCTGGGCAACGACGGGCGCCGCAACGACGGGCCGGGAACCGAAGGTGGCTGGCCTCGTATAGCTGGTGTCGAGCGGTTCGGGCGCGTCGACCTGCCCACAGCCGTTCGCAGATGAACCGTTCGCAGATGAAACATTACGTCCTTGTGGCCCGCGGTCGGCCACTGACACCGTGAACGAGCCGTCGTTGTCACTGACCCGGACGATTACGGGAGCCTGGGGGTCGAATCGGCGGTTCACGCTGACGGCTCGGGCACATGCCTCGCCGACCGCAAGCTTGATCTCGTCCAGGATCCCCTCCGGTACGCCCGAACGCCGGCTGACCGCAGCTGCGATCATCCGGGCCGTTCGGACGTGCCCGGGGAGGGCCGCGAAACGCAACTCGACGGTGGACATACGTCGATGACCTGTCTCTCGATGGAACTGACCACGCGGTGACCCGGGGACCTGGGCCTGCCGGACCTCCCAGATTGGCTCCCGGACCTCCCAGATCGGCTTCGCCGATCCGGCAGGAAGCCCGGATCCGGCGGGAACCCCATGCGCGAAAGGAGCATGATCGCGCCGCCGTCGGCCCTTCAGTCCTTGGCGGCGAGTGCTTCCTCGACGGACGGATGGATCGGGAAGACCTTTGTCAGGCCCGTGATCCGGAAGATTTTCAATATTCGTTCCTGGGTGCAGACGAGGCGCAGCGTCCCCTCATGTGCCCGGACTCGCTTGAGACCACCGACAAGTACCCCGAGGCCGGTCGAGTCGAGGAACTCGACACCTTCCATGTCGACGACAAGATGATACGAACCGCCTGATACGAGATCGATCAGTTGTTCCCGCAGCTTCGGCGCGGTGTAGACGTCAATCTCGCCGCCTACGACGACGATCGTGAAGTCCCCTTCCACACGGGTCGTGAGGGACAGGTCCACGGGTCCTCCTTGCGTCTGCTCCACAGCCGCCCGGCCGGGCGGCCGAGACATCACGGCGGCACTACCCTCCCACGCCCGGATCAATCCGGCTCGCCGCGACACAGCAGGCTACCCATGTGCTGGTGGCGGAGTTCACAGTTGCGATCTTCTGTAGTGGTCCGTTCGCGCTCTGTTCGACCGTCACATCCCGCAGCTGCTGGTCAGGGGTGGACGAATCCTGCCGGGACCGGGACATCCGTCCGGCATCCTCGCCTACGCTGGGCCACCGTGGACAGAACCTCGGTCCCGGCGAGTGCACCAGATCCGAGTGCATCAGATCCGCATGCATCGGATCGTGGTGCGGTTATTCTTGGCCGGTTGCGCGTAGATGCTCGTCGTAGTCATTGCATCACGCATGTTGAACATGTTCCTGCCAGGGCCGGCACGCGGGCCCCTTGGCCCGCCTGGGCGGATCCCGTACTCGTTCACCGGCTGCGCACCGCTGGCATCGACGCACCGTGGACGCATCAGGCGTGTGCCGCCGAACATGCTCACGCCGGCCGCAGCGTGGTGCTCGCGACGGGCACGGCGTCGGGTAAATCGCTGGGATATCTCATGCCGGTGCTCAGCGCCCTGCTTGCCGAACCATCCGCTCGTGCGCTCTACCTCGCTCCCACCAAGGCACTGGCGAACGACCAGCTTCGTGCGGTTCGCGCACTCACCCTGACAGGCGTACGCGCCGCCACGTACGACGGCGACACGCCGGCGTCCGAACGCGACTGGGTCCGTGCTCATGCGACGTTCGTGCTGACCAACCCCGACATGTTGCATCAGGGTGTATTGCCATCCCATCGGCGCTGGGCAGCCTTTCTGCGGGGTCTTCGATATGTCGTGGTCGACGAGTGTCACGGCTATCGGGGTGTCTTCGGTTCCCACGTCGCACATGTTCTGCGGAGGCTGCGACGGATGTCCGAACGGTACGGTTCGACACCGGTGTTCATCCTGGCGTCGGCGACGGTGTCGGACCCGGCAGGTGCCGCCAGCCGCCTGACCGGGCTTGATGTACAAGCGGTCGAGGACGACGCCTCCCCGAGAGGCGCGATGAGATTCGTGCTGTACGAACCACCCCTGTCATATCCATGGCAGACGCCATCTCCGTCCGAACCGTCGGGGCCGTCGCCGCTGGATCCGTCGCGTTCCGGACCGATCGCTTCTGGACCAGCCGCTTCTGGACCGCTCTCCTCTGGAGCCGCCGTATCCGGACTGCTTTCCCCTGGGCCAGCTGTTTCCGGACCGCTCTCCTCCAGGCCGGCCGCCTGTGGACCGGCATGGTCCACATCGTCCCAACCGGCGGAAACACCGGCTGGACGGGCGTCGGTGGTGTCCGTAGCCGCCTCGGAGGGGTCGCCGGAATTCCTGATTGACGGCCGCAACGACACGCCGGTCCGTCGCTCGGCTACTGCCGAGGCCGCGGATCTGCTCGCAGATCTTGTGGCCGACGGCGTGCGCACGCTTGTGTTCGTACGGTCGCGCAGGGCTGCGGAAGTGATCGCGCAGTCGGCGCGCAGGGCGTTGGCCGAGGTGTCGGTGGATCTCGCGGACCGGATCGCGGCCTACCGTGCGGGCTATCTGCCCGAGGAACGCCGGGCGTTGGAGGCGGACCTGAGATCGGGGCGGCTGCTCGGCGTCGCCGCGACGAACGCGCTCGAACTGGGTGTCGACGTCACCGGGCTGGATGCGGTCGTCATCACCGGCTATCCGGGTACCCTGGCCTCGCTATGGCAGCAGGCCGGCCGGGCCGGTCGCAACGGTGCGGGAGCCCTCGCCGTCCTGGTCGCCCGCGATGATCCTCTTGACACGTATCTCGTGCATCATCACGAGGCCGTGTTCGGCCGGCCGGTCGAGACAACCGTGCTCGATCCCGACAACCCCTACGTACTCGGCCCACATCTGGAGTGCGCGGCCGCGGAACTGCCGTTGACCGAAGCCGATTTCGATCTTTTCGGGCCGCTGGCCCGTCTCACGGTCGACGACCTGGTACGCCGGGGCCGGCTCAGGCGGCGGCCTGCGGGCTGGTACTGGACGCGTCGCCACCGCCCGGATGTTGACATCCGCGGTGTCGGCGGACCGCCGGTGCGGATTGTCGAGGCGTCCACCGGGCGCCTGCTCGGAACGGTGGATGCCTCGACGTCGCATTCGACGGTTCACCGCGGTGCTGTCTACCTTCATCAGGGCGGCTCCTATGTGGTCATCGAGTTCGATCTCGACGCGGCGGTCGCATTCGTGGAGGCAGCCACACCGGACTGGACGACGGTGGCCCGGGAGGACACCGACATCCGGGTGGTGGAGTCGATCCGCTCCCGCAGCGCCGGCGATGTCGAGCTGTACTTGGGAACAGTTGAGGTCAGCAGCCAGGTGGTGTCCTACCAGCGGCGCCTGGCAGGCAGCGGACGAGTGATCGGGGATGATCCGCTGGATCTTCCCGCGCGGCACCTGCGCACGCGGGCGGTCTGGTACACGGTGACCGAGGAACTCCTGGCCGAGGCCGGAATCGACGACGGCGAGGTCCCCGGTGCCGTTCACGCTGCCGAACACGCGGCGATCGGCATACTCCCGTTGTTCGCGACATGCGACCGGTGGGACATCGGGGGAGTGTCGACCGCACTGCATCCGGACACCTCCCGTACCACGGTGTTCGTCTATGACGGCTATCCGGGCGGAGCGGGTTTTGCCGAGCGCGGCTTTCTGCGCGGTGGGCCGTGGCTGCGCGCGACCCGAGATGTGATCGCGGCTTGTGAGTGCGTGGCCGGGTGCCCGTCGTGTGTGCAGTCGCCGAAGTGCGGAAACGGCAACGAGCCTCTGGACAAGCCGGCTGCCCGCCGGCTGCTCGACGCTGTCCTGCAGCGGCTCGATTCGGCCTGGTCGGATAGTCGGTAGGCTCACCACCACTGCCGGGTGGTGGCTGCTGCCGGTGCTGGCGTCATGCTCCGGCTGCCGCCGTTGTGCCGCGCTGGTGTGCTGTGCAAGGTTCGGTCGCTGCCGGCGCTGTTCGCCGGGCCGGCGCGGGCCCTGGCGACAAGCGGTCCCAGACCGGCGAGCGCTCCCGGGAGATCGACGGCCACGGCAATCTCGACGGTGTCTCCCGAGATCCTGCAGGATAGGACGCGGCTGCGGTTCGCAAACCCGATGGCGTGCGCCCGCCCGCACATGGATTCCGGGTCACCGGATGGATCACCCGCGGCCGCAAGAGCTGCCATGTCAGCCGCGCCCGCGGCCCGTTGGCGGCAGACAGCAGTCATTGAAACCGCCAGAACGACGCCGGTGAACGTCCCCAGGACCAGGAATGCGGAAAGCGTGAGTACGGTCGCCGAACCTGTGTCCCCGAAGCTGGACGAGTAGTGCGTGTCCAGGCCGCCGAGCGGTCGCAGAGAACACCTGAAAGGCCGGTGGAATCGACGCCTGTATGTTCGCCGTGAACATGAACGGTGCATTTTTAGGCTTTCTTTATGCTGATTCAATAATTGTCGGGTACGGGTACGGGTACGGGGCCGACTTCGGTATTTTCCGCTGCCTCCGTCGGTGCTGTGGAGGACATGGTGATATCGATTGGAGGAGTAATTCTTGCCAGTACCCCGGTAGCGCGGACTCCGAATCTGATCCGGACGACGACGACATCCGCGGTGCGGCTGATGGAAATCGTGGAACCCCGGGGAGCGGCCCGCCCGGCCCAGGCGCGGACCACTTCGTCGGTTTCTCCGCGAGCGGCGGCGCGGGCACCGATGCGAGCCGCCTCCGCGCACTGCGCCTGAACCGAAACGGCGCTGACAACCCAAATTGCGATCAGCAGGACAAGTATCAGTGATGGTATTGCGACCGCCAGTTCGGCTGTTGCCTGGCCGCCGTCAGGGGTTCTTCGCCCTCGGTTACGGCCCGCTCCGCGGCTGGGGGTCGTCGAGCCACGCACCGGCTCGGCCGGTCTATCAGAAGGGGATGGACAGCGCCTGCTTGACCAGGTTGGCAAGCATCGCTCTCGTCGCAGAACTGTTGATCACAGCGTAAAGAACAGCGGCGAACCCGACCGCGGCGACCGTGCCGACCGCGTACTCCGCGGTCGACATGCCTGCGTCGTCCCTCCGCCTGGGCAAGGTCGTGGCTGACACCGCCCGCACACCAGCCCGTTGCCGGCGTGAAGCACCGATCGTCGACTGCATGAACGTGCCGATCAGCAGCGCCTTCCATTGAATGATGAGAGAGGTTTTGGATGATCTGAGTGCGGCCATGACAGGCGACCTCCAGCTCAGTTACTGGTATACGGTGGATGTCTGCTCCTCGAGATGAAGGAGCTTCGACTCCCTTGATGATGGCGCGTTGAATGCGGCCCCGGCGAGGATGGACGTCGCTTTGTGGATAACCTTCCGTCGTCCACAGGCCGGACGTCCTGTCATCCGCTGGAAGCAGTGCGATGACGACATTTCCGGCGTCTCTCTCATGTCGTTCTCACGTCGCTTTCAGGTAGGGGTCGCTGGAGGCGTCACACAACGTCGCTGGAAGCGACACACAACATGGTTACGGGAGCGCCAGGCCCGCGCCTGCTCCTATCACGACTGGCACGACTCCCAGCGCGATGAATGCGGGCAGAAAACACAGACCGAGTGGTGCTACGGCGGTGACCCCTGCCCGGCGGGCCGCGGCCAACGCACGTTCCTGCTGCCTGGCGCGGGTCTGGTCCGCCAGTCGCCCCAGGGTTACGGCCAGGCGGGCACCGGATTCCTCGGTCCGGTGCAATGCTCGCGCGAAAGCCGCTATCTCGTGTGCTTCCGCTGAGGGTGCCGGTGAGCCGAGCTTGCCTGGAGTGAGTCCGGCTGGAGTGAGCCTTGCCCACCAGCCCGGTCCAGGTCGGGAGCCGTGTCCAGGATTGAGCAGCCGGCTGCAGGCTTCCGCCGTGGACGCGCCAAGGCGCAGACTACGGCTGACGATGCCCAGCTCCGCTCCGAGTGGACCGCCAACCGCATTGGCCACGATGTCCAGAGCTGTCACGATGGGCGCGCCAGCCGTCAGGCAGGCCGCGATCAGATCGAGAGCCAGTGGAAGATCCTCGGTGAGGCGTGCCTGCCGGCGCTGTGCATGTTGATCCGGTACGGAGGCCAGCAGCCGGGCTGCGGCGACACCGATGATGATCCCGGCAGCCATACCCACGGGGCCAGGAAAGATCGCAACAGGTCCGAGTCCGGCTGCCGCACCGAGAGCGATCCGCCGCACTACCGATCTGCTCACGTTCAGGCGCCGTCCACTGGCCATGCGTCCACTGGCCATGCGTCCACTTACCATCCGGCTCCCGGTACCGGGCATGTCAGCTGTCCCGGTGTCCGTTCCCCGCCGTTCAAGCGATCGCCGGCCCGAGGCGGTATCCGCGCCCGGTGGCGGGCGCAGCGCAGGGATTCGGCGCCGCGCATGGTCACGTAGCGTTGTCGTTCCGGTCAGCCAGGACGCTGATGCCATACACAATGTGGCAGCGGTGAGCAGCAGCTCCCGTTGGGAAAGGGCTAGCGTTTGGGAAAAGGCCAGCGTTCCGGCGGTGAACGCGAGCGACGGCGGCGACACCGGCTCATCGATGATCAATGGGTGCCACTGCGGTTGGATGGTCACCTGGGCAACCCGTCCGATGGCCAGGCGTGGGCGGCCCATTCATGGTCATGAATGCCTGTGTCGCGTTTACCGGCCACCTCGGTGAGCCGGTTGATCCATGCCAAGCCGGCGAGGTCGAGAGCCACACCCACGACCAGGCAGAGCGTTCCGGCCTGAGTATCCAGAAGAACCTTCAGCGGCGATGCACCGAGCAGTACACCAAGCACGATCCCAGCAACGGGCAGGGATGCGACCAGCTGCCCGGACGCCCGCGGCCCGGCGAGTGCCGCGGAAACCTCGCCGTCCTGTTCACGCTCGGCGCGCACAACGGCGGCGAGCCTGTTCGCCAGTGGGGCAAGCGGAATACCGGCGTTCTGGCTTACTCGCCATGCAGCCGCGAGCTGGCGCAACGTCGACGCCTCACAGGCCGCCAGCGCGACAGCCGGGTCCGTCCGGCGGGCAAGTGCCACGCGCAGGGCCAGGGGATCGTGCATACGCACGTCCCTGCCGGCTGCGGTCACATGACCATGTTGGCCCGGATGTTGGCCCGGCTCGCCGGCAACGTCGTCGACGGCTGACCGCAGGGCCTCAGCAGGCTCGCGGCCGGCCTCGAGCTCGGTGGCAAGTGCTGCGAGAACCTCCTCCGCGCTCGCACGCTGCATACCGCGCCACCGCCGGTCCGCGGCGCGCCGCAGGGCTCGCCGGGCTGTCACGGCGCCGACGACACCCGTGCCAGCTGCCACCGGCCCCAGGACCACGCCGATGACGACCGTCCCAGCCGCCGCGAACGCCACCGGTGTCCAGGAGCGGGCGGGCGGCAGCGTCAGCGTGTGACCCAGCGCCTTCAGCGTGCGGCCTGGAGTGTCACCGGTTTCGTGGCCTTGCCGGGTCTGCTTCGTGCGTGTCACGGCTGACGACCGGACCCGGGGTGGGCGCCGTCCGATTGGCCCGGTGGCCAGCGCCGCGGCAACGGCACAGCAGCCGGCGGCAAGTACCACGGTCAGCATCGCCGGCTGCCGGTGGCGGCACTGCGGAGCAGGTCGGGACGCGGTCCGCCGCGCTCGGCAAGCATCCTGTCGAGAATCTGCGCCCCGGCCCCGGCCCCGACTACCTGGGCTGTGTCCCCATAACTGTCCCCGTCGCCGTCCCTGTCGCGGTGGTCCTGCGATGGCGGGCGGTGGCGTAGGCGTAGGGCATCCAGTACGTGCACAAGCCCACCCTGATCACGAAAGAGTGCGCTGATTTCGCTGAGCCTGCGTCTTCCGTCACGATCTCGCCTGATGTGGACGACAGCCTGTACCGCCGAGGCAAGCTGGCTGTGCAGGGCCGCCCGATCAAGGCCCGCGAGCGCGGCGAGCGCTTCCATCCGCGCCGGGACGTCGGCCGCCGCATTTGCGTGCACGGTGCTGAACCCGCCCTCGTGACCGGTGTTGAGCGCAACCAGAAGATCCATGATCTCGGCCCCGCGGACCTCGCCCACGACAATCCGGTCAGGCCGCATCCGCAGTGCCTGGCGCACCAGATCCCGCAGGTCGATACCGCCCGCGCCCTCTATGTTCGGCGGGCGGGACTCCATGCGGACGACGTGTGCCAGGTCCACGACGAGTTCGGCGGTGTCCTCCACGATCACGACTCGATCGGCGGGGTCGACCCGCCCCAGCAGCGCGCCCAACATGGTTGTCTTGCCCGAACCGGTACCGCCGGTGACCAGGGTGGCCAGGCGGCCTCGTACAAGTGCGTCCAATACCTCGGCCATGGCGGAGGTGACCGTACCGGTCGATATGAGATCGTCCAGCGTGAACGGTCGTGGTCGGGGGACCCGTAGTGACAGACATGTGCCCATGACCGCGACGGGGGCGAGCACGGCGTGCAGCCGGGTGCCGTCGCCCAGCCGCGCATCGGTGAACGGGGTCGCGGCGTCCAGACGCCGCCCGGTTGCGGCGGCCAGCCGGACCGCGAGCCGGCGTACCGCGTCATCGTCGGGGAAGGTGATCCCGCAGCGTTGGAGACCGTTGCCGCGGTCCACCCAGACCTCCGCGGGTCCGTTGACCAGGATGTCGGTGACGAAAGGGTCGGCCAGCAGCGGTTCGAGCGGACCGGCACCGACAAGTTCGGACTCCAGTGACCGGTAGAGGGCCAGGGAGTCGCTGTCGGCGGGGCCGGTTTCGGCTCGAACGGCCGCCGCGATGCGTGAGGACGTCATCGCGCCATCGGTGTTGACCAGCCGCCGGCGGATTCCCGCCAGCAGATCCTCGTCGGGGTGTGCGGTGTTCGTGAGACCGGACGAGGCCGCGGTCGGCACCGCTTGTGGGTGCTCCGGTCCCGTCCGTTGGACCGTGACGTGATCGTGGGTGCGGTGCGGCGCGGGCCCGGACGCGGAGTGCTCAGCAGTGGGATACCCGTTCACGCCGCCACGTCCGAACGTGGCAGACCGAGGTCGTTGAGGATCTGGCCACTGACCCGGGCCAGCGAACTCCGGCGGCGGCTGCCCGGTGGTTCTCCTCGCTCCAACCCGGAGGCGAGACCTTGTTCGTGCCGCAGAATCCCCGCTACCGGCAGCGCGAGCGCGTCGGAGACGGTGTCGGCCTGGAGCCCGGCCGGGCCCGGCAGCCGTACGACCACACGAACGTCGGCACAGTACCGGTTGGCCGTGTCGCACACCCGACCGGCAGCGGCGATCGCGCGGACCTCGGCCGGCACGACCACAAGGATGATCTTTGCCAGCTGCATCGCGACGGCGGTGGTCTGGTCGGGAAAGCGCGGAAGGTCGACGACGAGAAGATCGTTTCCGCGTCGGGCACTGGTCAGTATCGAGGTCATGGCGGACGGTGCGATCACCGTAGGACTGATCCTGTCCCAGGAGAGCACGGGGAGCTCCCCAAGGGACGGCAACGCCTCGCTCAGCATCCGGCGTGGCAGTCGGCCGTGGGCGGATGCCAGGTCCGGCCATCGCATACCGGGCTGGTCCTCTATGCCGAGGGCGAGGTCGATACCACCGCCGAGCGGGTCGGCGTCCACCAGAACCGTGCTGAAGCCGCGGCGCAGGGACGCAAGGGTCAGTGCGATCGAGAGGCTGGTGGCCCCCGCGCCGCCTCGACCGCCCACCACGCCGACCACGGTGCCGCGTCGCTGGTCCGCCTCGGTGGCGTCGACGAGCACGTCGACCATCCATTCCTCCGCATCGGGCAGGAAAGCCACGTGTTCGGCGCCCAGTCGAACCGCCGCTTCCCACACGCCGCCGTCGTCGAGGTCGGAGCTGACCAGGACGACGCCTGGGCGTCGGGGGAGCCCGACGGCGACGCAGGACGGCACCCGATCGGCGCCGACGAGGACGAGCGGGGCGCTGTTCCAGTACCGGCGGGCGAGGTCGGCGTCGGCTACGGCGTCCACGGTGGCCCCGGCCGCCGCGGCAAGTCGTAGGAGATCGTCGAGCAGTAGTGGTTCGTCGGTGACGACCAGCGGCCGGATACCCGGCTCGGATTCGGAAGTAAGGGCGAGAACGGGCGGTGCAGGTGTCATGGCAGGGCCCTTCCGTCGTCGGATACGGGGACGGACATCCACCATGACGTACAGAGGGCCTGTGGAGGATTTCTCCTCCACAGGCCCTGAATATGTTCTAATAGAAAATTTTGTTCTGAATCAAGAACTATCGACCTGTGCTGACGATCCCTACGCTGACGATCCGCCGTCGAGCTATCAGCTGATCGGTCGTGCTGTCAGCTGGGTGGAGGGACGGCTCAGCGACCCAGGTCCTAGTTCGCCCGGGCGACGGCCTCGCAGATGGCCAGGGACTCACGGGCACCCAGTTCCAGCGCGCGGGCATAGTAGATGATCCATTGGCTGACGCCTTCGGCGCCCGCCGCGGCGTAGGCGCGGGCAGCGCCGGCGTAGACGCTGGTGGTCGTGTCACCGGTTGCCGTCTCACCGGTGGCGATCCGCCCGGATTCGATGTGCCCCACTTCCGTTGCGGTCACGGCTTTCGGATCGAGACCGCGGCTGATGAGTACCAGCCGTCCCGCCGCTCGGGCGATGATCCCGTCGAACGTGCCGAACGGGCGGATGGTCAGCAGCTCGCCCTCCACGATCGCGGCCACGACGATTGCTGGAGCGGAGGTTCGGGCCAACAGCAACTCGGTGAGCCCGCTTAGCCGCGCGGCGGTCTCGGTGGGCGAGGGCGCCGGGCCCAGACCGAGGGGATCTGTCGGATCCGCGCTTCCTGCCACGATCACTGGTGCGTGCGCGCCGCCGGAAGCTGTCTGACCAGCGGAGACGGAAGCCGGTTGACCAGCGGGGACGATGGCTGCGGACGGGGAGGCGAAGCGATCCGACATTCTCGGTCGGCCGAGATCGGTGTCGGCGACGAGGCCGTGGGCGGCAAGCACGTGCATCCGGGCGAGTGCCTGTCGTGGTGCCCGTTCCCAGGCGCCGCGGAGCGTCCCCAGCTCGGCGTAAAGCCGAACTGCGCCGAGCGTGACGCTGGTGTCAAGCGTGACGCTGGTGTACGCCGCGTTGCCGGCGGACTCTTCGCCCGTGGGCCCGCTCATCGCAGCGCCCCCGGTATCGGCGGGAGAACCAGCGTCAGCGGGGAAGTCGGTGTCGGTGGGGGAGCCGGTGCCAGTAGGGGAACCGGTGCTGAACGCCGCCATCGACAGATCACGACCCAGGTGTGCGCGCAGGGTCTCCAACCCGACGTCGTAACCTTCCAGAGCCGCTGATGCACGAGCGGCCCGCAGCGACACTTCAGCCGTTACCTTGGCGCTGCCGCGACGCATGACCCGGTGGCGCAGCAGGGCGTCGATGGACGATCGGGCCGCGGTGACCGCGTCCGGAACGCCTGGCAGGGCGGTGAGACGGGCAAGGGGATCCGACCCGGTAGCGGCGGTCATTGTCCGTACGCTACCGTCTTGCCTCCGCATGGACGGCTGGCCGGCCTCGGTACGGACCGGTGGTCGAAAAGTCCTGCTGGTTGTATCGGGGTGGGGCGCTGCGTGATCGGCGTTCGTGTTGGCGGCCGTGCCGGTTCCGGCAAGGGTGCGAACGGGACGTGATCACCATCCGTCTGTCACGTCGTGGGTATCCACAGGTCCGGTCGGGACGGCCCGAACCGGCCGGGTGTAGGCATCACAATGCGTCCGGGCCGCGCACCGGCGCCGGACACGGCAGACTGCGCAGAGAAAGCTCCGAAGGCGGTGCTGATCCCGGATTTCGCCGGGCCCGGGGAACCGCGGGACCGCGGGGAGGCCGACGGCCGTCTCGGATGTTCTCGGACGTTGTACAACCGCGCTTGACGACCATGGATGAGCGGTGGATGTGTTGGGCTGTTGCCATCGGGCACCATGTGGTGACCTGGACGCTGTCAGGCGGCCCGTGATGCCGTGCCCAGCGCCGAGCGGTAGCCGCGTCCGTGTCCGTGGAGGACAGCCCGTGCCCAGAAGGAGGATCAACGGTGTCGACCCCTACGCAGGACCGCTCAGCCGGTCGGGAGGCGACGCTCGGTGAGCTCGTCGCCGTCGCGACTCGGGACATGTCACTACTCGTCCGACAGGAGATCAACCTCGCGAAGGCGGAGCTGTCGCAGCAGGCCCTGTCCGCCGGGCTCGGTGCCGGGCTCCTCGTCGGCGCGGCCGGTCTCGGGGCCGGCGCGCTGATCGCGGTCACGATCGGGCTCGGTGAGCTGTTCACCTGGGCCGGGGTGGAGCGGTTCTGGTCGTACTTCCTGACGGCACTGCTCTATGTGGTCGTCGCCGCCCTGCTGGGCCTGCTCGCAGCCAGGCGCCTGAAGAAGCTTTCGCCACCGGAGCGTACGTTGCAGACGGTCAGGGACGATATCGCGTGGCTGAAGCATCCGACGGTGATCGGAGGTTCCGGCGCAAACCACTCCAACGGACGTTCGGCCAGCCGCCAGCAGGACACCGTGCCTGTCCGCTGAACCGATCCGCTGAACCGATCCAGCAGACACCGATCCGCCCGGACCGTCGGGTCCACCAGGCACACCGGGCCTGCTGTCTCGGATCGGCTGTCTGCCATGCTGGCCTGTGATGGAGGCTGCCGTTCCCGAGCCCAGCGTCGTTCTTGTGGATGGTCCGTGGCGTCACCGTGACGTGTCCGCGAACGGTACGCGACTGCACGTGGCCGAGCTCGGAGACGGCCCGCTGGTGTTGCTGTTGCACGGGTTCCCTCAGTTCTGGTGGGGTTGGCGTCATCAGCTCACGGGGATCTCCGCTGCCGGCTACCGGGTGGTGGCCGCCGACCTGCGCGGCTATGGGGCCAGCGACAAGCCCCCGCGGGGATATGACGCCTTCACCCTGTCCGACGACGTCGCCGGGCTGGTACGGGCGCTCGGTGAACGGGACGCTGTGATCGTCGGACACGACTGGGGTGGTCTGGCCGGATGGACGACCGCGGCGTTATGTCCCCGGCTCGTGCGCGGGCTCGTGGTGCTTTCCATGCCGCATCCGCTGCGGACCCGGCATGAGATGCTGGCGAACCTGCGCGGGCAGGGTGTCGCCGGCCGGCATCTGATCAGCTTCCAGCTGCCGTGGCGTCCGGAGCGGCTGCTGGTCGCCGACGACGCAGCCTATGTCGGTCGGGTGTTGCGGGCATGGGGCGGCCCGGGCTACCCCGACGCCGAGGCGGAGGGCCGTTATCGTGAGGCGATCCGGATTCCTGGGGTTGCGCACAGTTCGCTGGAGTACCACCGGTGGGTTTTCCGTTCGCTGTTCCGGCCGGACGGAGCCCGGTTCGCCGCTGCGCTGCGCCGGTCGGTGTCCGCACCCACCCTGCAGCTGCACGGCCGCCTTGACAGGTTCACGCTTCCATCCACCGCACAGGGCTCGGGACGTTACGTCAGCGGCCCCTACGAATGGAAGCTGCTGGACGGAGTCGGCCACTTCCTCCCGGAAGAGGCCCCGGACGTCGTCACCAACGAGATCGTTTCCTGGCTCGCGCAGTGACCGTTCTGGTCCTGGTCCTGTTCCTTTGAATCCCCTTGTCGATCGCCGATAGGTGATTGTCAAGCCAGAGGTAGGTGCCAGCCCAAGAGGCAGGGGTCCTCGAATCGTCGCAAAGCGACGATTCGGGGGAGGCTCAGTCGCAGCCCCGGGTGCTGACCGCGGTGGTCGTGACCCGACCGGCGTCCGCTGAATCGTCCACCTCGGCGCTGGTCAGTACGTATCCGGTGTCCGAGTCGTTGGTTGCAGCAGCAAACACAACGCCGTAGACGGTGCCTTGCTCGGACAGCAGTGGTCCGCCGGAGTTTCCCGGCAGTACCTGGCCTCGGACCGCGTATATCTCACGGAGCACCGTGCCCTGGGAGTAGATGTTCGGCGCTCTGGCGGTCTGGCGGTTGCGGATGCGTGCCGCCGCGATCGTGTACGGGCCGTCCTGGGGATATCCGGCGACGATCGCGTCGTCTCCCGCCCGACCGCGCGGGTCGTCCTGGAAGGACAGCGGCGTCCGGTGTAGGCCTGGCACGTAGAGGACGGCGATGTCGGTGTCGGGGTCGAACACCACTACCCTCGCCGGCAGGGTGGTGTTGCCGACCTCGACCTGGGGCCGGGTCACCCCGGCGACGACGTGGGCGTTCGTCATCACCCGTTCTGTCGCGTAGACGAAACCGGTGCCTTCGACCCGTTTGGAGCACGACGGCGCGACTCCGCGGATCTTCAGGATGCTGGCCGCCGCAGCCTGTACGGCCGGGGTGTTGTCGACCTGGGTGTCGGGCGGTTCGACCGGCACGATCTGTTCCCCGCCGAGGCTGGAGAAGACTTCGGGGAAGCCGTTCTGGTCGACGAGCTGACGTAGGTCGGCGAAGGCGCCGCGTACCGCGTCCGGCATGGCCGCGTCGACGGTCCTGAGGACTTCGGATCGGCGGACGTGCTCGGCGAGGGTGGTGAACGGGGAACGGTTCACCGCCGTTGCCAGCAGCCATGCCACGAGCAGCACCGAGAGACCGGAGAGGATCGCGCCGGCGACGGAGTCGACGGTCTGGCCCGGACGCCAGGTGAGCCGGTCGCGCAGGGTCGCACCGATCGCGGTGGCGGCGATCTGTCCGATCAGGGCAAGACCGAGGACGACGAGGATGCCGATGATGGCGCCCTGCGCCTCGGCGCCGATCATCCGTGCGAACGGCGCCGCGATGTTCGCGCCGAGGACACCGCCGCCGAGGAAACCGATGAAGGACAGTGCGCCGACCACGAAGCCCTGCCGGTAGCCGGACACGGCAAAAATGATCACAGAGAGGATCAGGATGGCATCGAGAATGTCGAACATCTTCGGCTGCTCGGTATCCGCTAGCCGACCGTCAGCGTGCCGTGCATGTTCGGATGGATCGTGCAGAGGAACGAATAGCTGCCGGGTTTGTCGACGGTGAAGGTGACTGACTGTGATGTGCCCGCCGAAGCGACGCTGGTTCGGGCCTCAGGGATCTCCGGGATCACGAAGTTGTGTGGAGCGGAGCCCGCTGGAACCGTCAGGTTCACCGTGATCTTTCCTGGTCGGGCCGTCAGGGTTGAGGGCGAGAACTCCAGTGAGGCGGCGCCGACCACGTCGAAGATCTGGACACCATTTTCGATCTTCGGCGTGGCACTGGTGACGGTCGGGGGCGAACTGGTTGGCGCATCGCTTCCGCAACCGCTGAGTCCGAGTCCGAATCCGAGGACGAGCAGGGTGAAGGCGGCGGTCAGCGTGGCGGGGCGAGCCGTTCGACGGTGGCGCGACCGTCCGGCCCCGGGCGTCGGACACCGGGAAGTACCCGGGCCGGTCATTACGCTCATTGATGCCTCCGGTCCTTGTCGCCCTTTGCTGACGAGTGTCCGCCGAAGACGCTGCCGTCCTCGTACCCGGGCCGTGCGTGGCCCTGTCTGTGGCTCTGTGCGTGGCTCTGTGCGTCGAGCTGTCCGTGGATCCATGTGCGGATCGTGGAAAACACTTGAGGAGGCCGGAACCCGCGAAGCTCGTCGAGCGGCTTGAGGTCCTGACCAGTTACCGGCCGGGCTGACCGTATCGCCCGCGTGCGGGCTCATCCAGAGCCACCCGTCGGTTCCGACGCCCGGCCGGACTCGGCGGGTGCTGGCCGGGTACCTGTCACGGGTAGCGGCCGGGCGTTCGTCACCGGTGACTCGACCTGTTCGGCGGGCAGCCAGGGACGCTCCCAGCCTCCCATCCGCAGCAGCGCGTCGATCAGGCCACCGGTGAAGCCCCAGATGAACATCTCCTGGATGCGGAAGGCCGGCCCTACCAGGCCCGACGCCCGATGGCGGACCCGTACCCGGTTCGCCGGGTCGGCCAGTTGGGCGACCGGTACCCGCACGACCGCGGACGTCTCGCTCGGGTCCACCGGCCCGACCGGACACGGCGTGTGCCACCATCCCAGCACCGGCGTCACCAGGAAGTGGCTCGGCGGCAGGTAGAGGGCGGGGCCGGTGGCCAGGATCCGCACACAGGCCGGATCGAGCCCGACCTCCTCCCTGGCCTCCCGGATCGCGGTCGCGGCCGGGGAGGTGTCGGTGGAGTCGGTCGCCCCGCCGGGAAAGGCCGGTTGGCCGGCATGGCTGCGCAGGTCCGCCGCGCGTTCGATGAGCAGGACGTCGGGCCCGTCTGGGCCGTCACCGATCAGCATGAGGACGGCCGCGGGACGTCCGTCGGCCGCGTGTAGCCGAGTCCAGGAAAGCTGGTCGGGACGGGCTGTGCGCAGGGCTTGCGCCAGGTCCGTGAGCCAGGTGGGCGCGTCGACCTCGTCAGGGCCGGCGGTTCCGTCCAGCCCGTCCGGACCGTCGGGATATGCGGCCGTGCTCACCTGGCCGCTTCGACGTCGGCGCGGACCAGTCGCGCAGCTTGTTCCGACGCGATCGATCCGAGGCCGAACGACGGGCATAGGCGGGCGATGCCGCACACGCCGCACGCTGGCCGGCGCGCATGGCAGACCCGCCGGCCATGGAAGATGATCCGGTCGGAGGCGATCGTGTAGTCACGCTGTTCGAGCAGTCCGGCGAGATCGCTTTCGACCCTGACCGGGTCGGTGTTGGTGGTGAGCCCGAGCCTGCGCGACAACCGCCCGACGTGCGTGTCGACCGTGATGCCGGGCTGGTCGAAGGCATGCCCGAGCACGACGTTGGCGGTCTTGCGGCCGACACCGGGCAGGGTGACCAGGTCGCCGAGGCGTGGGGGCACGATCCCGTCGAAGCGGTCGACCAGGACGGCGCCGATCCCGATGAGCGAGTTCGCCTTGGCGCGGAAGAAGCCGGTCGGCCGCAGGATGGCTTCGAGCTCCGCACGGTCGGCGGCAGCGTAGTCGTCGGCGGTGCGGTACTTCGCGAACAGCGTCGGGGTTACCTCGTTGACTTTCTTGTCGGTGCACTGTGCGGACAGGACGGTGGCAACGAGGAGCTCAAGGGGGTTGTCGAAGTTGAGTGCGATCCGCGCGTCCGGGTGGAGCTCGCCGAGCATGCGGACGATCTTTCGGGCTCGCCGTGTCCGCGCCAGCGGGCTTTCGGTGGCGGCGTCGACGAGGGTGGTCACGTCCACAGCCTATCCGGCGATAGGATCATCGCGCTGCCCGGCCGGGACACCGGATGTGTCCGAAGTCGCACCGCGTATCCTGACCCCACGTGATGGTTACGTAGAGTCGTCCCTCACCATGGGGCCCGCCATGTTTCTGATTGCCGCGATCTCGTTCCCGCTCGTCCTGCTTGGCCTGCTGCTTGCCATGGAGCGAGTGGAACGCCCCCTGCGCACCGCCGACTCGGGCCAGGGTCTGGAGGGCTTCTTCGACAACGCCCGACCTGACGAGGTGAACACGTTCGTCTCCCAGGGCTTTCCAGCCGCGCTGGAGCGCTACCGCCGCCGTTTGCGACGGTCGACTCCGGGCAAGCACCGGGCGACGTGACGGCTGGGCTCAGGCGTGGGCGCACGGAGTATTTCTCGCACCTGTGGCTACGCAGGGTTATTAACGGCCTCGGTGTGTATGTGTCGTCCCGTCCACAGGCCTGGGCCCCGCTGGTTGCTGTGTGCTGTCCTGTGCCGACCGTTCGGGTCGGAAATACCCGGATTCGACCGACCTGTTCAAGACCCGACAGCCTGTTCCGGCTTCCAGGTCGTGCCCTTTGGCTCTACTCCTGGCATGCTCGGACGCCGTGGACGATCTGCTTGCCCGTGTTCCCATGTTTGCCGGCCTGTCCGAACAGGATCGACAGGCCCTTAATGATCATCTAGAGCGCCAGAATGTTACTCGAGGCGACGTTTTGTTTCGGGAGGGTGAAACCGGAGACCGTGTCTTCGTGATTCTTGCTGGAAAGGTCAAGATTGGACGTGCCGCGTCGGACGGACGCGAGAACCTTCTCATGGTGATGGGCCCCGGAGACCTCTTCGGGGAACTCTCGCTGTTCGACCCGGGGCCCCGCACGGCCAGCGCAACCGCGGTGACCGACGCTTCGTTGGTATCCCTGGAGCACACCGCGTTGCGGCCGTGGCTGGCAACCCGGCCTGAAGCGGCGTCACTGCTGCTGCGGGTGCTGGCACAACGCCTGCGCCGGACCAACGACTCCATGGCCGACATGGTCTTCACCGACGTGCCCGGACGAGTGGCCAAAGCCCTTCTCGACCTTGCCGAACGGTTCGGTGAGCCGGCCCAGCCCGGTAACGACGCGGCAGGGGTTCGAGTCGAGCACGGTCTCACCCAGGAGGAACTCGCCCAGTTGGTCGGGGCCTCCCGGGAGACGGTCAACAAGGCGCTGGCGGACTTCGCCACCCGCGGCTGGCTGCGGTTGGACTCCCGCGCGGTGGTGCTGCTCGACCGGGAACGGCTCGCCCGCCGCGCCCGGTAGGCCGTCTCCGGCGGACATCGGTCGACGCGGGCGACGACCCGCGGGACTGAAGATCCGCCGCAGACGGCTCCGGTTCCGGCCTGAGGGGGCACAGGCTGGCTGATCCCCGTCCCGGCAGGTCCTGACCAGCGCGCCCGGCGCGCTGGTCAGGACCTGCCTTTAGATCGTCAGGATAGATCGTCGGATCGCCTGCAAACCGTTGGATCCAGGTTGTTGGATCGAGGTCGTCGGATCCTTGGTCGCTGTTATGCCTGCGCGCTCGGCTCCGCCAGGGACGGCGTCGTTGCCGGCACCGTCGAGGGAGTGGTTGCCGGCGCAGTCGAGGACGTGGCTGTCGGCGTTGACAGGGTCGTCGCCGCACGGGTCACCCTGACGTCCGCTACGCCCGGCAGGTTCGCCGGCTTCGAGCCGTTGGGAATCGCGGAGAGCAGCCGGCGGGTCTGCGCGGCCTCGCTCACCGCCTCCGTCGCGGTTGCGGCGGCCAGAGCCTTCTCGTATGCGGCCCGGCCTTCGGCCGGTTTGCCGCTTGCGACCAGCGCGGTGCCCAGCGCCCGCCATGCCAGTACCTGGGCGCGGATGTCCTCGGCGCCTACCTCGACCGCACGCCGGGCCACTGCCAGCGCCTCGGCGGGCCGGCCCGCGTCGAGGAGAGTGCCGGCCAGATGCGCGTATGCTTGGCGGCGCGGGAACAGCAGTGTTGCCGGTTCTCCGGCGGCCAGAGCCGTTTCCAGTAGGCCGATCGATTCCTGCAGGCGGCCTCGGGTCCGCGCGACCTGAGCGGCCAGCACCTTGGCCCCGAGCTGGGCGTGGGGTTGAAGCTCGAGGCTGTCGAGGGTCTGCATAGCCACGTCCGCGGCCTGCTCGGCCTCGTCGAGGAGCCCGGCGTCGAGCCGGGTGAGCCCCAGCAGCACCAGGGCGAGCGCGCCGACGACGGCGTGACCGCCCTGGTTGGCGGCGGCCTGGGCGTTTTCCAGGTGAGCCGCCCCCCGCTCGGGATCACCGGCGCCGCGGGCGGCAAGGCCCCTGGCCACGAGAGTGAGCGCGACACCCCAGGTGTCGCCGGTCACCTCGAACAGCTCCGCCGCCTGCTCGGCTTCGGCTTCGGCTTCGGCGATGTCCCCGAGTTCGGCGGCGGCGACCGCGTCGATCGTCAGGCACACGGCCAGACCCCATACCTCACCCAGCGACTCGGCCATCTCGATCAGGTCGCGCGCGAGCCGGCGAGCCCGGCTGAGCTGGCCGGACAGTAGCCAGACCAGTGCCTCGGTGCCCGCGCACCAGCCCAGACCACCGGTGTCGTCCAATCGCCTGAAGACCTCTGAGGCGTCCCGGAGGTATTCCTCGGCACTTGGGTAGTCCCCCCGGGTGGTCGCGCTCCAGGCAAGGTGCTGGAGGGCCCAGCCGACTCCTCTGGGATCGCCGACCCGCCGGGCCAGGGTCAGCGCGTCGGTGAACCGCTTCTCGGCGTGGCGTACCCGACCGGCGGCGTATTCCAGCAGGCCCAGCTGGCGCAGGGTCGCGGCGACCAGCCGGTCACTGCCGGCGCGCTGAGCCTCCTCCAGGGCGGTGACGAGCGCGGTTGCGGCTTCGTCGTCCCTGCCCTGTTTGTGCCGAAGATCGCCGAGGATGCGGTACGCGGCTGCCCGCAGCTCGGGCGTGGTGACCCGCAGAGCGGGCCGTAGGACGCGCTCGGCCTCCTCCAGCCGGCGCAGTGACGCCAGGGCCTCGGCGTGCAGCACGACCGCGCCCAGATCGTCGATTTCGCTCACGACTCCCCGGCCGAGCCGGCGCGCACTGGTGATCAGCTCGCTGGCGCTGCGATGGTCGTCGCGGGCGAGGGCCGATCGAGCGACCCGGACCAGGGCGTGGAACCCGGGTTCCCGCGCCGACCAGGCGGGATCGGTGGGCGCAAGCGCCATCGACGCCGCGAGGTCGTGGGCCCGTTCGGCATGGTGACTGACAAAGGCCGCGATCTCCGCCTCGGAACCACCCAGGAACTCCACCCCCCACTGGGCTGCCGCGGCATGCCTGCGCGCACGCTCCACCTTGGGCAGCCCGGCGTAGGCCACGTCCCGGGCCATCGGGTGCACGAACGTCCACATGGGTTCCCCGGGATGCGGGGCCCGCAGGAGCTGGCGTTCGGTGAGGGTTGCCAGCGCCCGGCGCACCTGGTCCCCCCGACGGTCCTCGAGGGCGGGTAGCGCGTCCGCGGGAAACCGGCTGCCGAGCACCGACGCCGAACGCAGGACGGCCTTCGCGATCGGATCGAGATCGTCGATGCGGGCGGCCAGCACCGACTGCACACCGGCCGGCAGCGTGGTCTCGGGCAGAGACCCTTCGAGCACCCAGGCGCACTGCTGTGCGCCGGCCGGGTGACGCCGTATGCCCGCCGCCGTGTCCGCGCCGGGCGGGGTGCTCTGCCCCGTCCCCGTCGCGCTGGTATCGGTATCGGTGGCGGCGGCTGCGCCGGCTTTGGCGCCTCGGTGCAGTACACCCCGGTCCACCAGCAGGTTCAGCAGTTCGGTGAGGAAGAACGGGTTGCCGTGGACCCGCGCGAGCAGGGCGCCCCGGGCGGCCTCGTCCAGTTCGGCGCCGCCCAGATAGTCGCGCAGCAGACTGGCCGAGGCGGCTTCCGCCAGCGGGACGAGCGCGAGCGATTCCGCGTTGGGCAGTCCGGCCATCGACGGGACCTCGCGGTCGAGCAGGATGAACAGCACCGGCCCGCGCAGTCTGCTGGCGAAACGCCGCAGGCCATGCCACAGGGCGGTCGTCGCCCATTCCAGGTCGTCCAGGATGATGACCAGCGGCCCGTCGTTGGACAGACCGCCCAGCAGCACGGCGACGTCGTCGACGATCGCGTCGACGGCCCGGACACCGGGACCGTCGACCGGGCTGTCCCGACCTGCCGGATCACCTGGCGGGATGTCCGGAGTCACTGTTGAGCGGCCCTCCGGCGGGACGCCCAGCAGGGCGAGCAGTTTGTCCGCCACACCGCCCGGGATGCGGGTGCGCGCCGCGGGGTGCTCCAGACGGCTGACGGTGCGCCGCACCCGTTCGGCGACCCGGTCCGGGCTGTCGCCCTCCCCAACCCCGCACGCCGTCCGCACGATGTCCATGAGCGGGGCGAGGTCCCGGCCGTCACCGTGGCGGACCGTGCGGCCCCACAGCACCCTCGCGTCCGGCTCCGCTCCCGCCCGGCGGGCCAGTTCCACCGCTATGCGGGTCTTGCCGATGCCGGCCTCACCCGTGATGACAACGGTTCGCGGCTGACCGTGCGCGACGACGTCCCGGAAGGCTGACACCAGCACCGTGAGATCTTGATCGCGTCCGGTGAACGGCGCGTCGTCGCCGTGGCCGGGCCGGGCGACGTTGGAAGGCCGCAGACTGACCAGTTCGTAGGCGGGAACCGGTTCGCGCTTGCCTTTGAGTTTCAGCGCGGGCAGCGGACGCCAGGTCGCGACCGAGGTCGTGGCGATCACGGTGTCGTGGCCCGCGTACACGGCACCCACCGCGGCGGCGTCCGACAGCCGCGCCGCAGTGTTCACCGTGTCACCGATCACCGTGTAGGTCAGCGAGGCCTGGACGCCGGCGAGCACCTCCCCGGTGTTGATCCCGACCCGTAGGCCGAGGTGGCGTCCACCGCCGGCTTCGTCGGTGACGAGCCGGCGGACGGTCTCCTGCATGGCGGCGGCCGCGCGTACGGCCCGCTCCGGGTCGTCCTCGTGCGCGGTCGGCGCGCCGAACACGGCCATGATGCCGTCGCCGGTGAGGTTGTCGACCCGTCCGCCGACCTCGGCGACGTCACGGGCAAGGGCTGCGAGTACCCGGTCGGTCACCTCACCGACACGTTCGGGATCCAGATCCTCGGCCCATGCGGTGAAATCCGAGAGGTCGCCGAACAGGACGGTGACGACCCGGCGTTCGGCGCCCTCGTCGGCACCCATGCCGTTTTCGGTCTGCAACGGCAGCCCGCAGTGGAAACAGAACCGTCCGCCGGGAACGGCGGGAGTGCCGCACCGCGGGCAACGCAGCGTTCCACCGAGGGGTGATGTGATCATTGGGGCGCCCTGAAGCCGGGGTCGGGCCATGGCGTCTGGCCGGCTTGCCCGGTGTATCGGGGTTGCCGGTACGGCATCCAGGGCCGAAACCTTTTGACGTAGTCGGACATATGCGGTGCGTTACGCACGGGTGGTCGCCTCCCGGCCGCGAGCATAAGCCAACCGTACGAGATCTTCTGTTCGTGCTGATCTTAACGGTTTCCAGGAAGGAAGAGGGCTGCGTGGGATGTCCGGAAGAAGTCCGGAATCCGGCCGCCGGCCAAAGGCAGCGCGATCATGTTTTCGCGCTGCCGGAGGCCCAGGTCCTCGGGGTTGGAGGCCAAAGACAGCGCGATCATGTTTTCGCGCTGCCGGAGGCGGCTGGAAGGCGGCTAAGTGAGCAGGAGTTCGATCGGGGTGGTCCTCAGTTCCCGCTGCTCGTGGAGGTGCTCGACCTGGGCGCGGACGGACAGTTCCGCGGCCGGCCACAATGCGCGATCGACATCGGCGTAGACTCTGCGGACGATCTCTGCGATCGTGCTGTCGCCCGCGGCGAGGGCCGCTCGTATCTGGTCGAGTCGGGCCTCTCGGTGGGCGAGGTACGCCTCCGCGGCGTGGCCCGCGGCCGGCAGATGCGGTCCATGACCGGGAAGGACCGTGGCGTCACCCAGGTCGCGCAGGCGCCGCAGGCTTGCCAGATAGTCGCCGAGCCGTCCGTCGGGATGCGCCACCACGGTCGTGCCCCTGCCGAGGATCGTGTCGCCGGTGAGAACCGAGGCTTCGTCGCCGGTGAGAGCCGGGGCGTCGTGACGGTCGGTGCCGCTGATGTCGGTCCGACGGTCGCCGGTGAGGATGAACGACAGCGAGTCACTGGTGTGGCCGGGTGTGGCCAGCACGCGGATCTCCACTCCGGCGGCCACGATCATGTCACCTTCGGCCAGCCCTTCATCGCCGAGCCGGTGGGCGACGTCAAGAGCGCGGACCGGAGCGGAGGTCAGGTCGTGCAGTGGGGCGGCGCCCTCACTGTGATCAATGTGGCCGTGGGTGAGCAGGATGACGTCAACCGGTCCTGCCGCGACGATCGCTTCGAGATGGCCGGGGTCGGGCGGGCCGGGGTCGACAACGACGCAGCCGGTGGCACCCGGGGCACGAAGGATCCAGGTGTTCGTGCCGTCCAGGGTCATCGGGCTGGGGTTGGGCGCGAGGAGCAGCGAGGCCAGGAGGGTCACCTGCCGTGGCACGAGCGTGCCGCCCCGTACGGAGGGTTCCTCACGCGGATCGGGCATGCCACCCGCAACGTTCGTATGCCCCACGGGTCACTCACCAGATTCTGAGGTGGACAGTGCTCTGCGGCATGGGCGAGCCGGTGGATCGCTTACCGGCCCGGCCGTCAGGTCAGCTACTGTCATGACAGTAGGCTGCTCGTCCCTGCTTGCGCACCATGTCAGCAACTGGGGTCGGTTGTGAGCCGCATCTCATCCGAGCACTCATACTCGATCGCTCACCGGATACGTCCGTGCTCACGCGGCGATCGGGAGATCATTATTTTTCACTGTTCTCATGTGATTTCTAGCTGATAGTGACGACCAGTTCCACCTCGACCGGGGCGTTCAGCGGTAGGACACTCACACCGACCGCGGACCTGGCATGCCGCCCGGCATCACCGAATACCGCCACGAACAGATCACTCGCGCCGTTGATCACGGCTGGCTGGCCGGTGAACGCGGGCACGCTCGCGACGAACCCGACAACCTTGACGACGCCGGTGAGGGCGTCCAGGCCGCCGGCCACCGCGGCCGCGGCCGCCAGTGCGTTCAGGGCGCAGATCCGGGCCAGGTCGGTGGCGCGCTCCGCAGGCACCGAACCGCCGTCGGCAACCGCGCCGACCGGACCGGTTTCGGCAAGGACGCCGTCCACCAGCGGGAGCTGTCCGGCCGTCCACACCAGCTCGCCGTGCCGGCGGGCGGGGACGTACGCACCCGCCGGCGGCGGGACGGCGGGAAGCGTCAGGCCGAGTGCGGCCAGGCGTTGCGACGGGGTCGCCGCATCGGTCGTCACGACGGTCACGTCGCCGATTCGCCCTTGGGGCGCTTGAAGTAGGCGACCAGACTCTCCGGGTTGGGTCCCGGGACGATCTGGACGAGCTCCCAGCCATCCGCACCCCAGTTGTCGAGGATCTGCTTGGTCGCGTGGATCAGCACCGGCGCTGTCGCGTACTCCCAGGTCTTCATGACTTGTGACCATAGTGCTTCGAGGCCGCAGGGCACATGACGGCGCCCGCCGCGCTCCCTGCGGCCCGAGCCGAGAAGGCCGGGAACGCTGGAAACGCTGGGAGGGCACAGGGTGCCCATGACACCGGCTACCTGCCAGGACCGAGCCCGGGACGCATCGGCGGACACTACGCCCGACGCCTGTTCATCGACCGGAAAGGGCGGGGCCAGCCGGGTACGGTCGTTGATGTGACGCCGCAGGAGACTCCACCGCAGGACGCTCCGGACGGGCCGTGGCAGTGCCGCCTACACGTGGTGACTGGCAAGGGCGGCACCGGCAAGACGACCGCCGCGGGCGCACTCGCGGTGGCGCTGGCCACCGGTGGCAAGCGCGTTCTTCTCACCGAGGTCGAGGGGCGCCAGCAGATCGCCCAGCTTTTCGACACCCCGCCGCTGCCCTACGCCGAGCGTAAGGTGGCAAGCGCTCCCGGTGGCGGGGAGGTCTTCGCGCTCGCCATCGACGCAGAGGAAGCGCTGCTGGAATACCTGGAGATGTTCTACAATCTCCGCCGTGCGGGCAGGGCGCTTGGCAAGATCGGCGCTATTGACTTCGCCACCACGATCGCACCCGGCGTCCGCGACGTCCTGCTCACCGGCAAGGTGAAGGAAGCGGTGAATCGCCCCGACGCGACCCGTCCCGGGGGTAGGGCCTATGACGCGGTGGTTCTTGACGCGCCACCGACCGGCCGGATCGCCCGGTTCCTCAACGTGACCGCCGAGGTCGCCGGACTGGCCAAGATGGGTCCGATCCGTGCCCAGGCCGACAGCGTGATGGCGGTGATGCGGTCCGGTCAGACCGCCGTACATCTTGTCACGCTCCTAGAGGAAATGCCGGTCCAGGAGACCGTGGACGGTGTTGCCGATCTGCGTGCCGCCGGCCTGCAGGTCGGCGGTGTGATCGTGAACATGATCCGGACGCCATTGCTCGCCGACGGGGACCTCGAACGGGCTGGCGCGGGCCGGCTGGACGTCGAGGAACTGGCCGCGGGCGTGAAGGTGGCCGGCATCGCCCCCAGAACCGCGTTGATCGACGCTCTGGTGGCGGAAGCGGCCCAGCATGCGCGTCGAGTGGCCCTGGAGACGACCGAACGCGGTGAGGTCGAGGCGCTGGGACGTCCCGTGTACGAGCTGCCCCTGGTCGCCGACGGTGTGGACGTCGGCGTGGTCTACCGGTTTGCGGAGCTGTTGCGGACACAACGGATGGTCGGATGAGCGACGGTTGGATGAGCAAGGCCGAAGCCGCGGCATCAGGAGTGCCCGCGGTGCCGGTGCTGGACGTCGACGCCATGCTCGACAGCGAGAAGATCATCGTGTGCTGTGGGTCGGGCGGTGTCGGGAAGACCACGATCGCTGCCGCGCTCGCATTGCGGGCGGCGGAACGGGGACGCCGGGCGGTCGTCCTCACGATCGACCCGGCACGCCGGCTGGCGCAGTCCATGGGCCTGAGCGAGCTGGACAACAACCCGCGGGAGGTCGTCGGGGTGGATTGTTCCGCCGGTGGCCGGCTCGACGCGATGATGCTCGACATGAAGCGGACGTTCGACGAGATCGTCCTTGCGCACACGACCCCGGACCGCGCCCGGCAGTTACTCGACAATCCGTTCTACCAGTCGTTGTCGTCGTCCTTCGCCGGTACCCAGGAATACATGGCGATGGAGAAGCTCGGCCAGCTGGACGCGACGGGGAACTGGGATCTCATCGTCGTCGACACCCCGCCGACCCGGTCGGCCCTGGACTTCCTGGACGCGCCCAGCCGGCTGGGCGCCTTTCTCGACGGTCGGCTGCTGCGGTTGCTGCTCGCCCCGGCAAAGGCCGGCGGGAAGATGTACCTGAAGGTCGTCGGCGTCGGGCTGGGCATGTTCGGTAAGGTCCTGACCAAGCTCGTCGGTGCGCAGTTGCTCACCGACGTCAGCCAGTTCGTGGCGGCACTGGAAACAATGTTCGGGGGTTTTCGGCAGCGGGCCGACCAGACATACGGATTGTTGGGCGCGCCCGGCACGTCCTTTGTCGTGGTGGCGGCGCCGGAGGCTGCCGCGCTGCGGGAGGCGTCGTATTTCGTGGATCGTCTCGACGCGGACGGAATGCCGCTGGCGGGCCTGGTCGTCAACCGGGTCCACCCGGTGAGCTCCGCCGCCCGCGGGCTGACCGTGGAACGCAGCCTGGCGGCGGCCGAAACGCTGGGCGAGCATGCCGAGCATCCGCTGGCAGCGGCAGTGCTGCGGATTCATGCGGAAAGGGTGCGGCTGTCCGCCCGGGAGAACCGGTTGCGGGAGCGCTTCACCAGTGCTCATCCCGACACATCCCTGGTCGAGGTCGACGCGCTGGCCGGAGATGTCCACGACCTTGACGGGCTCCGTACCGTCGGTGCCGCGCTCGCCTGCGACGAACTCCTCGACCGCGCAGGCTAGCCGCACGCTCTTTGGCCGGATGGCCGCCTGGGCCTCCGGGTGCGCGAAAAGCCATGGTCACGCGCCCTTTGGCCGGGCTACCGGCTGTTCGGGCCGCCGGGCGCGCGAAAGAACTATGGTCGCGCGCCCTTTGGCCGGAGCAGGCATCCGGGCCCACCTGGTCGGCCCGGATCGTCCGGTCAGCCCGGATCATCGCTGTCCGGAGCACCGTCGTCGAGAAGTTGTCCCTCTAATGACGTCGGTGTCCATAGTGCCCTGTCAACGTGTGATAATGAGCCGCGAAGAGGAACCGGACGGCGGGATCGTCGACAGGGGACGAGGTGCGGACGATCCTAACCGGCGGAGGCGGTACCGTGATGGGCGCGCGCGTCCGCAAGCAGCTTCCGCCACGATGTGACGTCCGGTCGTCGGCGCAGAAGCGCTCGGCGTTCCCGTTCGGTCATACCGCCCCAGACCCCGAACTCCACTCGGTTGTCAAGGGCGTCAGCGAGGCACTCGGTGCGGACGAGGCATCCAAAACACCGGGTCTTCACCCGGTTCTGCGCTGCTCCCTGGACGAAGAGGTCGTCCGGGTCCAGGTCGCGACAGGCCGCGTTCGCGGTCCAGTCGCCGTCGACGGTCGAGCCGATCAACTGGGTCGAGCTGGCACGTCGTGCGGCACTGGTGCGGGTTGCCAGGCTGCTGGTCATGCCACCTGCCTTTCTTCTCGAGACCGGGTCAGGGGGCCCGTGCGGGTGGTGACGTGGCTTCGCCCGAAACCGTATGGAGCGTCTTCGCCACGGCACAGACCCCACACGGGTGGTTGTCTAAATGACCCGTCCGGGCCATTGATCCGAATGGCCAGAGTGGTGCTGTCTGTGACCAGATCGTGTCGTGTGCGTGACATTCGCATGTCCGTTCCGTACGGTCATAGGCTTGGGCAGGTTGCGCGGCCGAGCGGTCGCGTGAGGGGGCCGTTTGGAGGTTCCCGGACGTGACCACCACGACAGGGCCGGGCCGTCGGTTCCCGGAGCCACCCGCCGACTCCGGCCGTGCCGTCCATGGCGGAGGCGTTGCGCCGGGCACGGCCCCGGCGCCCGACGGCCCGCGCCGTGACTACCCGCGAACATGGACGGCGGCCGAATGGGTCGGGCAGGCTATGATCGTCAGCGGGCTCGCGGGCGTCCTTCTCGCGCTGCTCGTGCTGCCGGTGGTGGCCCTGGCGGGCCTCACGGTGAAGGGCGGCGCCGACGCGTTCCTGGATCTGCCGGCGAACCTCACCGTCCCACCGCTGCCGCAGGCGTCCCGCATCCTGGATTCCCAGGGCAACGTCATCGGATATCTGCGGGGTGAGCAGGACAGGCAGATCGTCGCTCTTGACCGGATTCCGACGGTGCTGCGCCAGGCAATTATAGACATCGAGGACTCTCGCTTCTACGAACACACCGGTCTCGATTACAAGGGATTGCTCCGGGCCTATGTCTCCAACCAGGAGTCCGGCGAGGTCACGCAAGGCGGGTCCACTCTAACCCAGCAGTACGTGAAGAACGTCCTCCTGCAGGCCGCGACCTCCAAGGAAGCAAAAGAAGCCGCCACCGAACAGACCGTCAGACGTAAACTCCGGGAAGCACGCTACGCACTTTACCTCGAGGAGCACCTGAGCAAGGATCAGATTCTTGAAAGGTATCTGAACATAGCCTACTTCGGGGACGGCGCCTACGGGGTGGAAACCGCGGCGAAACACTATTTCAACGTGGACGTCGATCAGCTCACCCTCCCGCAGGCGGCAATGCTGGCAGGTCTGGTCAAGAACCCGACCGCCTACAACCCGGTACTGCACCCGCAGGTGGCGACACTTCGGCGTGACCTCGTCCTGGAGCGTATGCACGAGCTCGGCCACATCAGTGACGAGCAGCTGCGGCAGACCAAGGCGGCTGCGGCGGTGCTGAACCGCTCACCGCAGGCGGCGGACCCCTGTCAGCTGTCCTCGGTACCGTTCTTCTGCGGGTACGTCCGCCGTACGCTTCTCGCCGACGAGCGCTTCGGGGCGACCCAGGCGGACCGGGAGCGGCTGCTGTTCGAAGGTGGCCTGACGATCCGGACCACGCTCAGCCCGGTCGCCCAGGCTGCCGCACAGAACGCGGCGAACACGGTCGTGCCGCCCGGGAACCGGGTCGCGGTGGGTGTTGCGATGCTCCAGCCGGGCACCGGGAAAGTGCTGGCGCTGACCGTCAACCGGGAGTACGGCCCGTCCGCGGACGGCCTGCCACCGGAGCGGACCACCGACTTCGTGCACACCAAGCAGATCATCCCGCTGGAGGAGACCTCTTTCTCGCCGGGATCCACCTTCAAGGTCTTCACGCTTGCCGCGGCCCTGGAAAAAGGGATGCCGCTGAACACCACATATAATTCTCCAGCGTGTTATCACTCGAATGTCCTCAACAATCCGGACACCGACGAGAACAGACGCCAGAGCCCGGGGGACTGCTTCGGCAACGCAGACCCGAACGAGGCCGGCTTATACTCCATGACCACGGCTACCTGGGACTCGGTCAACACCTACTACATCCAGCTCGCGGAGAAGGTCGGTCTGCGGAACACCGCCGAAATGGCGCGCCGGCTGGGTGTGACCTCCTGCCGGGTGCAGAACCAGTCCGCGTCCCTGCGCTGCCCCGGCGGCGGCATCGGACCGGTCGACGGGGCAGCTGTTCTCGGCACCAACGAGATCTCCACCATGGATCTGGCGACTGCCTACGCCACGCTCGCCAATCACGGCGTCCGGTGCGATCCGCAGCCTTTCGAATCGATTACCCAGCGAGTCGGTAGTACCGACCGGCCGGTGCCCTACACCGTGCCCGCACCATGCCGCCAGGTACTCAAGGCAGAGATCGCGGACACGGTCACGTCAGTCCTGGAAGGCGTCATCCTCCACGGGACCGGAGCCCCCAACGCACAGATCGGCAGGCCGGCCGCGGGTAAGACCGGAACCGCCGAGGGCTTCAGCACCGCGTCGTTCGCCGGTTATATCCCCCAGCTGGCCACCGCCGTGACCGTCGCCGACCCACGCTCGCCTACAACGTATCCGTTGCGCAACGTCCTGGGTAACAAGGTCGTCTACGGTGGCGGCCTGCCCGCCCAGGTATGGGCGAAAACCATGCGCGGCGCCATCGACGGACTCGCCCTGCCGGTCGAGCCGATGCCGTCCCCGGACGGCACCCAGCCCTACCCGCTGAAGAAGATGCTGCCCGACGTCGTCGGCCAGGATGCGGCCACGGCACAGGCACAGCTGACGTCCCAGGGCTTCAGGGTGACGGTCCAGGAGATCTGGAGCCCGTTCACCAAGGGAACGGTGCTGGCAATGAATCCCGGGGGTAACCAGGAGGTGGACGAGGGTTCGGAGGTCGTGCTGATGGTTTCGCAGGGTTTCGTCCTGCAATCCCACTCCGACAGCGAGAACACTCCTGCCCAGTCCGACGGCGGGGGCGCTCCCGCCCGATTCGACGGCGGGAGAACTCCCGTCCGGGCCGAACCCGTTACCGCAACTCCCGGACGCGACCGGGGGAACGGCGGGCCCGGCGCCGGCTGACGAGTTCCCGCCGGCCACCGGCACATCGTCTCGTCAGCGGGTCTCCTCGCCGGCCGTCAGCGGGGCTTCTCGTCAGCTGTTGGCAGGTCTTCTCGCCGGCCGCCGGTGGGTCGCTCAAGGCGTGGTTGTCGTTCTTCTCATGCCTGGGCGGGAGGGGAAGAAGCCAGGCGGGTGCGGACCAGGGCGGAAACGCGGGCCCCGTCCGCACGCCCGGCCACCTCGGACTGGACCGCTTTCATCGCGATACCCATGGCCTTCGGGCCGGCGAGACCACGTTCGGCAATCACCTTGTCGATGATCGCGACAAGTTCGTCGTCGTCGAGCTGCTGAGGAAGGTAGGCGGCGAGGATCTCGCCCTCGTCCCGTTCTCCGGCGGCCTGCTCCGCACGGCCGGCGGCAGCAAAGGCCTCGGCAGCCTCCCGTCGCTTGCGAACCTCGCGGGTGAGCACTTTCTGTACCTCGGCATCGGACAGTTCGCGGGCGCTCCTGCCGGCTACCTCCTCGTCCTTCACCGCCGCCATGGCCATCCGCAGGGTGGACGTCCGCAGCGCGTCCCGCGCCTTCATCGCTGTGGTGAGATCCGCCCGCAGACGGTCCTTGAGTTCGCTCACACGGTGACCTTAGTGGACCTCAGTGTCAGTGGACTCCCAGCGGATGCCGGCGATCGTGAACCTGGGCGCCGGGTGGCCGCCGACCGGGTACCCAGTGGGTCAACCGGGTGCCCAATGGGCCAAAGGCAGCGCGATCATGTTTTTTTCGTGTTGCCGGAGGTTCAGGTCTCCGGGCGTCCAGTGGGTAACGACGCACGCGACGCGGCCCGGGGAGCGCCCACAACGGCGCAACGTGGGCCACACTGGTCCGATGACGAGCGGGCGACGATTGGAGCGGTCACCGTTGCGGACGTGGGGACGCCCCGCCGGGCGGGCGGCCACCGGGTTCGGCGCGGCAGGTGCCCTTGCCCTGGTCTACGCCGCCGGATACGAGCGCACCGCCTACACCCTGCGTCGCGTGGTGGTGCCGGTACTCGCGCAGGGTGCGCAGCCACTGCGCATCCTGCACATCTCCGACCTGCACATCACTCCGAACCAGAAGCGCAAGCTGGCGTGGATCGCGGACCTGGCCCGTCTGGTGCCAGACCTGGTGGCGCTGACCGGTGACGTCCTGTCACACACGGACGCCGACGAGCCGACGCTGCTGGCGCTGTCGTCCCTGTTCGGATTCCCCGGTGTGTTCGTGCCGGGTAACAACGACTACTACGTGCCGACGCTGAAGAGTCCGCACCGCTACCTGCTGCCGAAGGACGACTCCACCCCGAAGGGGCCCCCGCTGGACTGGGCCGGTTTCGCCAAGAGCCTGGCCGCCGACAGCGGCTGGCTCGACCTGACCAACACCCGGACGGTGCTGCGCGTCGCCGGGCAGCGGATCGACGTCCGCGGTGTCGACGACGCCAGGCTCAAGCGGGACGATCTTTCTGCGGTGCTCGGCTCGCGCGACAACGGCGACGTCGACCTGATGTTGGGTCTGTCGCACACCCCGGAGCCCCGGGTACTGGACGCCTACACCGCGGACGGCGTGGCGTTGACCCTGTCCGGTCACACACACGGCGGGCAGATCCGCGTGCCGTTCGTCGGGGCGCTGGTCGCCAACTGCGGCCTCGACCGTGGCCGGGTCCGCGGACTGTCCCGCTATGAAGCCGGCGGGCGTTCGTCGTGGCTGCACGTCTCCGCGGGCCTCGGGACGTCTCCGTTCGCGCCCATCCGCTTCGCCTGCAGGCCGGAGGCCACCATGATTACTCTCGCGCCGGCAGCGTGGACCTGACCCGACCCGGTTACCGTGGACCTGACCGGTCACCCGCTGCCGAGGGTGGGCCGACGGATCAGGTAGACTTCATGATGGTCGCGGGGTGTGGCGCAGCTTGGTAGCGCGCTTCGTTCGGGACGAAGAGGTCGTGGGTTCGAATCCCGCCACCCCGACCAGGCTCAGAAGCCATCCTCGGCAATCGAGGATGGCGCTCATCATCCCCTGGGTGACTAACCTCCTGACGGGATAGCGGGGAAGATGCGATTCATGGCCATGGCACCGTCCTCTAGGATCGGCCTTATCTGCTTGTGGTGAACTCGCCTCGGGCGTACTCGCCGTGGGAGTCGGCGATCTCCCGTCGGGGCCGGTGGCGAGGTCGACGGTCTCCCGGTGCGACATCCACGCCCGGTAGGCGGTGGCGTCGACGGCCGGCACGAGCATCACGTCCTGGTGGCCGTCGCGGACGAGCACCACCGGCTCGCCAGTCGACTCGACCTCGTCCGCGAGTCTCGGCAGCAGGGCGTTGGCCAGCGTTTGCTCGTACAGGGTGAGGGCCTGCTCCACCCACCCCGCCGACGGGGCAGAGCCCGAGAAACGGTGTAACGGCCGGCGATATTTAAGCGTTTCCGCAGGTCATGGCCTTACCTTGGGGATTACCGATCAAGATCTTCTGATACTCCCCATTCCGGGGTTTCGTCGCGTTCGGTGGCTACGTGCTGGAGCGGCGGGGTGGTGTCAAGCTTGTTGATGAGAATCGCCCTGGGCAGAGATCTCAAGGAAGCAGCGGCGTGGTCCCCGGCGCTGGCCACCGCAGGCACACGCGCGACCCTCCTGCCCGAAGGGCACACCCTCACGCCCACCCGGGCTTATGAGAGGCATGAGGTGGATGTGGAGGTACGGGCGCCGGGTGAATACCTCCTCGACCCGGATCCGGTCGTCACCCGCGCAGGGCTCGTCGCGGAGCTGGCCCGGGAACTCGGAGCCTGGAAGATCGACGAACGGATTGCATTCCTGTCGGCTGACACGCCGATGCGTACGCCGTTCGGCCGGTCGTTGCGCGTCATCGATTCCGCACCATGGAACCAGAAACAGCTGCCTGCCTCTGCCCGCCTGTGTGAACTGGACATCGGAGCGGTCGACATCCGGCGGCGCGGCCTCGCCGGTGACGTCGACCAACTCCGTAAGCGCCTGAAGCTGTCCGGCGCCCGCCGGGCCACCTCGTCATGACCCGCGTCAACGACCGTCCCTGGGGACTGATCTGCCTCGACGACGAATGACGACGAATGATAAATCACCCCAGGACGAATCCGGATCAGTAGACATGGCCGAGGACGGCCGCGCGTGAGCGTCGACGTCAGGTTGATCAGTGTGTGGTGTGGTTCGGATCGTCTTGTTTCAGGAGGCTGAGCGTTTCGGGAGGCTGAGCACTGTGATCGACAGCCGCATGCCATACGGCCAGCCGTGTCGGTGTCATCCCCTTATGAGGACTTTCAGTGAGTATCCATCAGTACGACCCGTGGGGAGATCCTCAACAAGCATGCCCGTCGGGGCCGGCGGGCCATCGTCCGCCGGGTCCTGCTGGTTGTTGCGGCGGTTCTCGTCGTGGGCTTCTGCGCGGGCGTGCTGCTCGGTCTGCCGCTGTTGCACCGGATACGGGATGATCGGCCGGTGGCGTCACCGACCGCGCCGACGTCGGCCGGCCCCAGCTCACAGGCACGGCCGGCCTCCGGTGATCCGTTTGTTGACACCCAGGTCGCGAGCTTCGCCTCCGGCGCGGACGGACTCGTCCTGCCCGCTGCGGCCGACACCGGCTCTTTCACCGCGGCCGAGGTTGAGGCGGCCCTGCAACAGATGAAGAAATTCATGGCCACCGCCTACCTGGACCCCCGGGTATTTGGCGGCGACCTCGGCCCCGTGTACGCGGTCGTGAACGACGGGATGCGACGGTCTTTCCAGGAAATGGCTGGTGATCCATCGAGGCAGAAAGAGCTTCTCTCCTTCGCGGCGCGTTTCGCGCCGGGTGTGACGCTGGTGCTTCCCGACGTCCACGTGAAGGGCACCATCACCTATGCTCTCGGCGAGCAGCCGGGAACGCTGAAGATTGCAACGAATCACGTGTACGTCTATCCGCTGTGTCGTCATTCGTTCCAGGCGCTGTTCACGGTGCACCGTGACCTTGAATTCACCTTTCACCGGGCGGGAACGGTGCGGACAGCTGAAGAGGGAATATATTACAGCGGTGGTAAGGGCATTCTGTACTGGGATTTTGACTGCGAAGCCATGAAAAAGGGTTTGCTCGCCCCGGGCGAGCCGCCCGGGTTCACCGCTCCCGAACCGGGCGAACCGGAATACTCCGAAAGGTTCGACCCGACCACTCCCATCGCAGGGAGGGATATCTGCTGACCGGTGGTGATGGAGTGAGCACCTGTGGATGGGGCGGGCTGTGGTGCTCGCCCCATCCGGTCAGCCGGATCGGCCTGCGTAGGTCGAACTATGCCGAGCTTGTCTGACGCGACAGCGGTCCTACGGTTTTCTGGCGAGGCCGGCCCATACGGGCATCGGGGTGGTGTCAGCCCCCGGATCGGGCCGCCACTGGGTGGTTGGGACTATCCCCGGCTCCAGCAGCTCCAGTCCGTCGAAGAACCGCGAGACCTCCGCATGTGAGCGGAAAGTGACCTTTTCAGCCACTGAGGCGTTCATACGCGTCGCGGCTTCGCGCATCTCTTCGGCGGTGATGTCACTGGCCGGGTGGGAGAGCACCAGGTAGCTGCCGGACGGGACAGCGTCCAGAAGCGTGGTGACAATCCCGTACGGATCATCCTCGTCCGAGATACAGTGCAGGATCGCGACCAGCATGATTGCCACCGGGCTGGTGAAGTCCAGAGTGGCCGCCGCCTTCTTCAGGATCGCACCCGGATTGCGTAGATCGGACTCGATGTACGCGGTCGCGCCCTGCGGGGAGGTGGTCAGCAGCGCCCGGGCGTGAACGAGGACGATCGGGTCGTTGTCGACGTAGACGATCCGTGAGGTTGGGGCCGTCCGCTGCGCGACCTCGTGGGTGTTGTTGGCCGACGGCAGGCCGGTACCGATGTCAAGGAACTGACGGATGCCCGCCTCGGCGGCCAGATGATCTACGGCTCGGCCCAGGAACGCTCGGTTCGCGACCACGCTGACGGGGGTACTGGGCAATGCTGCTATTACCTGTTCGGCCACCTCGCGGTCGGCGGCATAGTTGTTCCTGCCGCCGAGCCAGTAGTCATAGATCCGGGCGATGTGTGGCACGTCCGGGTTGAGGGTGGCGGGTGGTTGATCCTCGTCTGCCACGTCAAGTCCCACGTCAGGTCCTTCCGTCCAGCGTCCGCTGCGCCGGGTCTCAACTCAGAGATTCTAGCCCTTATACGCCTAATTCCGGGAAAGTTCGGTGGCGCTCGGAGGCTCCAGTACCGAGAGGCATACCGAGGGAGTAGTGAGAGAGGGAGCAGCGAGAGACGGAGACGTCGGCTCCGGCCTGGTCGGTTGCGGCCACGGCCGCTGACTACAATCTGTGATATCAGCCGAGTGTGGTCTTGGCTGCCGATCAGTCTCGCCGGCGGCTGTTCAGATCTCACCGACAATCTTGCCGAGTAGTTCGGCGGAGTGCTTCGGGGGCACGCTGTCGACGCAGAGACGGTTCATGGCGGCCAGGTAGCGGTCCACATCCTCCAGCTTGTCCAGATAAGCCGCGCCGGCGAGCTGCTCGAGGTAGACCACATAGGGCAGGTCCGCTTCGGGGAACTGCAGGATGCTGAATGCTCCGCCCTCGGCGATGTGGCCGCCGAAGGCGAAGGGCATCACCTGAAGGGTGACGTTCGGCTGCTCCGTCAGAGCGATCAGATGTTCGAGCTGGGCGCGCATCACCTTGGGCCCACCGATCGAACGTCGCAGGGCGGCCTCGTCCACTACCGTCCACAGATGGGGAGGGCCGGATCGCGTCAGGATTTTCTGACGCTGCATCCGTACGTTGACCCGACGTTCGACGTCCTCGCGCGAGGATCCCCGGCTGCCTTGAACGATGACGGCGCGAGCGTAATCCTCGGTCTGGAGCAGGCCCGGAATGAACTGGACCTCATAGGCCCGGATCAGCGTCGCCGACTCCTCCAGCCCGATATACGGCTGGAACCAGGTCGGCAGGATGTCACTGTAATTCTGCCACCAGCTCGGCTGGTTGGCGTCGCGGGCCAGGGACAGCAGCGGCTCCCGCTCGGCGTCGTCCGTGACGCCGTAGAGGGTGAGCAGGTCGGCGACATCACGTTCCTTGAAGCTGACGCGTCCCAGCTCCAGGCGACTGATCTTCGATTCGGAAGCCCGGATGCTGTATCCGGCCGCCTCGCGACTGATGTCCTTACCCTCGCGTAATCGACGGAGCTGGGAGCCCAGGACAATCCGACGTACGGTAGGGCCGCGGGGCGGCTCACCTGTTGTCATGTCCCGACCCCCCGACATGCATAACGTAACAGCGTCCCGGCCAACCTTTTCGATCTTCATAGCCTCTTACGGATATGTGCCGGGATTCTACCGCTGTGCGTCATGGGTGCATTGCGCCGTCAGGAGTCCGATGGCTCGTCGGCGTCCGTTTCGCCCGCTTCGCTCGTTTCGTTCATGTCGACTCTGCCGACCGTTATGCCTGTCGCGAGGTCGATCATGCTGATCAGTCATGTCGATCATGGCGATCATCATGATCGATACCCTGGCCGGCGGGTCAATGATCGGCAGATCGGCAGATCGGCCGGATGGCCGGCTGCCTGGGCTGCCCGGTCGCCGCTGGACGAATTCCCCTCACTCCGATTCCCGGGTGGAGCGGCGGTGTATCCCGGCGCTGATTGCGCTGAGGAAAATCCGTGCGACAAGGCCGATCACGACGAGGTTGCCGAGCATCTGAATCATGGTGATGATCCGGGCGGTCTGGGTTACGGGGGTGATGTCGCCGAAACCGACGGTGGTGAACACGGTGATCGTGAAATACAGGGCGTCCGTACGCGTCATCGCCTGGGTGAATGCGCAGGCCTGTTCGCGACCAAGCACGAAGTAGGTCCCCGCAAAAATCAATAGAAACAATGGGAGGGACACCGCGAAAGCCTCCACGGCCCGCAGTCCGGGGTAGGCGGATCGGGCGATCCGCCGGATCTGCATGCCGATGATACCGGCGAACACCAGCAGGACGGCAGTCAGGGCAATCCCCGTACCGGTGTTCACGCCGTGGCCAAATGGAAGTAGGTAGTACAGGACCATCAGCACGGTGACGCTTAGGACTGACCGCAACATGGCGCGTGTGATAAGTACGCGCTGGCTGGGTGCCGGTCGTGCGCCCTCGTGTCTGTGTTTTGGTGGGATGTCTCGCGCGTTCTTCGTGGTCACGGGTTGTCCCGGACGGGGGCGCCGTCGGCGGCTCCCATGTCGGGACCTGGAAGGCAGTTGGTCACAGGGTCCTCCGCGTCCTGGGGATCACGGCGGTGCCCAGGCTGCCGACCAGTTGCAAACCGAGGGCAGGGCTGGGCCCCCGTGGAGGTGGCCCGACGTCGCTCTCGGGGTTGATCGGAATCTGAGCCCCGTCGGTGGCCGGACTCACGACAGGCACGCCTGTCGTGAGTCCGGCCACCACCCATGAGCATACGGTCACCATGAGATCGGATCCGGTGACTGTGAGTCGATGCGAAGTGGGTACTTCAGGCCACGAAGGTGCGGGAATAACCGTGATCGAGCGTGCTGGCTTCGTCAGGAGGGCGGGTCACCGCATGGGAAGAACCTTGACAAGGATGCTTCGTCAGGGTTGGCCCCCGGAGGAGGGGAGGGGGGCTGAAAGCGACAGCCAGCACGTGGAGGACCGGCGCGGTGAAGACCTGCAGGTCGAAGACGGCCGGGTGGAAGACCGCATGAAGGTTGGTCCTCCACACGGCGCCACCGGCAGGCCCACCCGTCAGGATCCGTAGCAGCCACCCGCCGCCACGGGATGTGAGCGTCCTCGCTCGGGCCGAGCATTCAGCGATCCCGTTACCGTGAGGCGTACGGGGCAGGCGTGCAACGGCCGGCTGCCCCGTCGGGCTCCGCAGGGCAGAAGTTCTGTTGTCGGCGGTACCGCTGGAGCTGGAGTCCGCGGTCGTCGTTCCCTTCCCGGCCGTAGCCGTGCCCTCCTCGGTCGTGGATGCGGGCCGTCCGGCCGGTCCGGATGGGCGGGACGGCTCAGATGGTGCGGACTGGTCGCGGTTTGCCGACGATTGAGGTCTCGCCGTAGACCGCGGTCTGGACGTCTGCGCTACCGATTGGGTGGAGGACGCCGGCGGTGGTGGCGCCACCGCACCTGAGGACGAGACGGATGGAGATCCAGACGACGATGCGGTGGGCGCCTTGGACGGGGAGCTCGGCGGTGGCTTCGCCGGGGTCGTGGTGGCGGCTGGTGGGGCCGTCCTGGTGGGAGCCGGCGCCGGCGAGGTCGGCGGAGGCTGCGTTGGCTTTGCCGGGGTCGTGGTGGCGGCGGCTGGTGGGGCCGTCCTGGTGGGAGCTGGCTCAGTCGGGGCCGTCGGCTCCTTCGGTGACGATTGCGCAACGTTCCCGGCGTCGGGAGCGGGCTGAACCGGCTGGGCGGAAGGTGGCAGCGGCGTACTCGTGGACTGTCCTGACAGCGTCCAGGCCACGGCTCCCGGTGGTTGGGTGAGCGCAAACCCGGCCGATGCCGGCGGGCCGGGCGTCCACAGCCTTCCAGCCGTCGGGACCGTCGCGTTGCCGCTGGGGAAAGGCACACCGGCTGCTGGCGTCGTCATCGCGCCGGGGAGGCTCGCGTTGCCGCTGGGGGCGACACGCATGGCGACGGCCACGACCAGCCCGGTGGTCACCCCGAGCGCGATACCGGCAGCCACGGTGACCAGCGCCAGCTGCCAGCGGCGCATGACACCGGCATGCCCGCTGCCTGGGTGCCCGCTGCCTGGGTGCACAGCGCCGGAATGCCTGGCGCCGGGCTGTTCGGGCGGGGTCTCGGTGACGACCGCGTGACCGGCGGGGCCGCCCAGCCGGTCCGCTGCGCGCGGGCCTCCCCCGCGATCGGCCACCGGAGCGGATGCCGATGGCGGTGGGGGCGGGGGCGGGACCAGGACACGCCGGGTGACCTGGTCCGCCAGGTCACCGCTGTCCGGGTAGTTGCGGACGATGCCGGTGGCGAGTTCG
This sequence comes from Protofrankia symbiont of Coriaria ruscifolia, assembly GCF_900634745.1. NCBI lineage: Bacteria > Bacillati > Actinomycetota > Actinomycetes > Frankiales > Frankiaceae > Protofrankia > Protofrankia symbiont of Coriaria ruscifolia. The sequence continues at coordinate 33,113 of NZ_CAAAFR010000199.1, read as the reverse complement.
ACGGCGGTGGGCCGTCTGCTCGGGTCCCGGTTGAGAGCCCGCAGGGTCAGCGGCGTCAGACCTTCCGGTATGTCGCTGAGGTCCGGTTCTTCCCGCAGCATGCGGATGGCGGACGCTGTGGGCGTGTCCGCCGCGAACAGGTGGCGGCCGGTTGCGGCGAACGCCACGCACATGGCCCAGGAGAAGATGTCGGCCGCGGGTCCTGCCCGCTCGCCGCGGAGCTGCTCCGGAGCCATCCAGGCGACCGTCCCGATGATGTGGCCGGTCTGGGTGTGCTCGGTTGTGTCAACAGCGTGGGCGACACCGAAGTCGATGACCTTCGGACCGTCCCAGGCAAGCAAGATGTTGGACGGTTTGAGGTCGCGATGCACCAGCCCGGCGGCGTGGATGGTGGCGAGGGCGTCGGCGAGGCTCGCGGCGAGGTCGATGAGCATGGAACCGCTCAGGCGCCCTCGCTCACCGACGGCCGCCGCAAGGCTGACACCGTCGACGTATTCGGTGGCCATCCATGGGCGTTCCGCGTCGACGTCGGCGTCACGGACCTCCGCAACGAACTTGCCGCGGACGCGGCGCGCGGCCGCGACTTCACGGCGGAACCGTTCCCGGAAGTCCGCGTCACCAATCAGCTCCGGCCGGATGACCTTCACCGCCATGGGATGGCCATCTTCATCGAAACCGAGGTAAACAGTGCCCATCCCGCCGGCACCCAGTCGCCCCTGGAGCCAGTACCTCCCGACTTTTCGGGGATCAGCGTCGGTCAGCGGCGCCAGCACGCCCGCTCCTCTCCTGCGACTCCCCCACCTTGGGGATCACGCTACCGAGTCGGTGGGCTTTGCGACTGTGAGCGCATCAACTTTCTCGAGCGGGAACAAACCAGTCACCGTGTTCAAACGTACGATTGATCACACCCGCTTACTGCTGCTGGATCGGCGTGTATAGGTAAAGAGTTTGCCCGCAGGCGGATTGGTCCCGCGGTATCAGGCATTCAGGCAGCCCGAGACGGCCCGATCTTCCGGGCTACCAGCGTGTCAAAAGTAGAATGATCATGTTTTTTCGCGCTGCTGGAGGCCCAGTTCCGGGGGGTGTTGAGCAGGCGGCGGTGTGGCGACATCCGGGTCCGCCTGGGACTTCCTGGACCTGTTGGATCAATACGTTCTGTTTCGGACCTGGAAGCCCGTAGGATTGCCCGCGGCTCCGCTTCCTGCTGCCCGGCTTCGTGACACGTCACCGTCTGATGACGGTGTTTATGATCACGTGCTCGGCCGTGATGGTGCTGGTTTGTGGCACATGCCGCATCCGGACCGGCTTCAGCGCCCTTCGTTGAGTCAACAGTCAACATTTTTGGCTGATGCCGAGTTCCATGGCGATGTCCAACCAGCCCCGCAGGTCGCGTGGCCAGGCCGGCATCCGGTGTCGGCCACCTCTCCACGGTGGGCCGAGAGCTGCACGTAGAGCACGGCTCTCCTGGTCACGCCTGGCGGCCACGCTGCGGATAGGACGGGCCCATACGTTGATAGAGAAAAGCATTCGTCCATACTGTTTCACTGAACCCGAAGACGGACGAACAAGTCGACGTAAGGGATGTCGGTCACGTGATGCTTTGCGGGTACCGGCTGTTGTCCTCCGGTAGGCCGATTGGCTGGCCGTTCGGTAGGGGGGACCGGCCGCATGTGTCGAGATGGCGACGCGACGGTGGGGCAGGGCGGCGCGCGGCAACGGAGCCGCTTTGTGTCACGGATCGTGGCCGCGGCGACCTCTCCGAGGGTCGAAGGCGTCGCGATCATGTTTCTTCCGCTCCCGAGGTCCGGAAGCCGATCCGGGAGGCCCGAAGGCCGATCTGGCAGGTCCGGGAGGTCCAGGTGTCTGGGTTGCTGGAGGATCAAAGGCATCGTGATCATGATTCTGGTGCGTCCGGGGTTCCTCCTGGATCCGGGCTCCGGAAGCTGATCCGGGAGGTCCGACAGACCCAAGCCCCCGAGCCGCCGAGAGATCTCCACCTGTTGGTGTCGATCGTCACGGGAGTTTCACGGGAAACCTGGCCGAACCGGTTGCAGATGTCGTCGTCGGGTGATTTGGGAGTACTTTGCCTATTACAGCACGGTTTTTATGCCATATCATCGGTATGAGATTTTCCACGCTACCGGACAGGTTCGGGTATCTCACCATGAAAGCCATTTTCAGGATGACACGAACCCTGACATGTCATCGAACCGCCCGGACGGGCGGGTTCCACGGTCGACCACCCTGCTGCCAGGAGGCGACCTGATGGGGTGGGGGAGAGCCGATTCCAGCCGTTTCGTGAGCCGGCCATGGTTGCTTTACCTGATGGTCGGAGCCGGTCTTGTGATCGGATACCGTCTGATACCTGTTCATGGTACGGGACGGGTAGCGGGCTATTGTCTGATCAGCACGTCATCGGCTGTGGCGGTCTTTGTTGGTCTGGCCCGGCTCAAGCCCGTGCCACGGTTGCCCTGGCTGTTGCTGGGAGCCGGCCAGGTGGTGTACATGGTTGCCGGCATGACCTGCTATCTGTTGCGCGACGTTCTGGGTGCCGCGGATTCCTGGGTCGTCTCCGACGCTTTCTATCTGTCCCGTTACCCGCTCGTCGTGGCGGGTCTGGTGCTGCTCGTCCGGCACCGCACTCCCGGGCGTGACCTGCCTGGTCTGCTGGACGCCGGGACGCTCGCGGTCGCCGCGACCATGCTGTCGTGGCTCTATATCATCGGACCTTACGTCCGCAACGACTCCGGCCGGCTGGTCGAAGCCGTCCCACTGGTCGGATACCCGGTGATGGATCTCGCCCTGTTCGCAGTCGGACTAAAGCTGATCCTTGGATCCGGTCGCCACCCGTTGGCGTTCTTCCTGCTCATGGGAAATCTCGTGGCAATCATGACTGCCGACACCCTGTATGGACTGCAACAGCTGAACGGCACCTACCAGACGGGAAACTTCCTGGACGTGATCTGGCTCGCCGGTAATCTCTCGCTGGGCGCGGCGGCGCTTCATCCGACAATGGCCTGCCTTGCCGAGCCGACTCCAGCCGGGGACGAGAACCTCGATCGATGTCGCCTCACCGTCCTGCTCAGTGCCGCCCTGGTTGCGCCTGTCATGATGCTGGTTCAGTATGCCCGCGGGGTCACCTACGACATTCCGATAGTTGCTGTGGCGTGCGCCCTGATGTTCCTGTTGACGATCGCCCGTATGGCGGTCCTGGTCTCCGACCAACGTCGCCTGGCGATCACCGATGGCCTGACCGGCCTGTACACACGCCGTTTTCTTGAGGCGGAGCTGCCGATAGAGCTCGCTCGGGTACGCCGTACCGGGGGTTTGTTGGCGCTCTTCATCATAGATGTCGACCGTTTCAAGGCGATCAATGATCATCATGGTCATCCCGCGGGCGACCGGGTACTCGCCGAGATCAGTGTCCGGTTGCGCGGTACCACGCGCCCGGGTGACGTGCTCGCCCGTTACGGTGGTGAGGAGTTCGCTCTGCTGGCCCCCAATGTCCATCTGGACGAACTGAGTGTGGTCGCCGAACGGATGCGAACCAAGGTGGCCGACAGCCCGATCGCCGTGAATGCCGACACCTGGCTTTCCGCCACCGTGTCGGTGGGCGCATGTGCCTTTCCCGTGCACGTCTCGGATCAGGTGGAGCTGGTCGGAATGGCGGACCGGGCCCTGTACATAGCCAAGGCGCGGGGACGGGACTGCACCGTGATCGGTGACGACGTCAAGCCGACCGCGACCGAAGAAGGGCGCAGGGACGCCGCCGACGCCCGAGAAGCCCAGAACGCACATGACATCCGCACCACGACTGACATCCGCACCACAACCGCGTGAGACCGTTGTCGTCGAGTCATGAAACCGATGGAATACACGGTCGTGCTGGCAGCCGTTTTCACCTTCGATCTCCTGATCAAAACAGGGCGTGTGACCACCTGATCGGCCACCTCGCGCCCCGGACTGCTGCATGACCGGAGGGCTTGGCCTCCGGCGGCGCGAAAGAAACATGATCGCACCGCCTTTGGCTCGCCAGCGCCTGCAGGCTCGGCGCCGAGGTGACTATTCGCCCCAGCTCCGGCAGCGACGCCGCCTCACTATGACGGTGACGGCCGCAATTGTCACTGCCGTACCGACCACACCGGTCACCACGGCACGGGTGGCGCCGGGATTGTCCGTGGCCCGCCTGCGTGTCGTCCGCACGGCCTGGCCCGTGGACTCCCGGACCTTTCTGCTGGTTGCGATGACCTGTGGGTTCTGGCTGGCCCGGTATACCACCTCGTCCGCGGTCTGTTTTGCCTTATGGGCGGTTACCGAAGCCTTGTGGGCTGTTGCCGACGCCTTGGGTGCGAGTTCCTCGGTGACCCCGGCAAACCGCGTACGAGCGCCTGCCGCGCCGCTTGCCACCCGTTCCCGGGCGTGGACCACAGCGCTCCTGGCATCCGCGGCTGTCCGTCCCGCGACCCGGCCCGGACTTATCTTCTCCGACAGCAGACCGAGCTCTTCGGTAAGCCGGGACCTGGTCGCCTCGATATCCGTCCTGATTTTGTCCGGATTCTCGCCCATGAACGTACTCCCGTCATCCTCGGGGCCTGTGACGGCGCGACACCGCTGCGACTCCCGCCTGATCGTGCTCCGATCAGGCGGGGTCTGCGTAGTCGCACGGCCGTCGGCAGCCGGGTGCCATCAGCTCGATCTTGGAAATACCCGGGGAAGGCAGCGTTAACCAGCAGCACGCCCGGTAGCCCGCGGGCCCGGCGCCGGGGAGATCGGCTGTAGGCAATCCAAGTGACTCAGGGGCGATCCAAGCGATCAAGCGATCCAGGAGATCCAGCTGATGTAGGCGAGACGGCCGTACACGAGCTCGCCCGCAGGCGACCGTCAGATGCCGAGGGCGAGGATTGTCCGGTCAGAGCCCGTCGGGCCACCGGTCTGTCCCAGGCTGTCAGGCCAGGGTTGTCGGGACCACGGCTGCCTGGTCAGTAGGCGCGGGCGACGATGCAGACCAGATCGGGTTCGTCCGCACTGTCCGGAATCGTACCGTCGGGCCGCTGGATGCACCGGATGGTCAACGACTCCTCGGCGAGTCGGGCCTCACCACTGTCACCGACAGCGACCCACGGCAGGCGGGCAAAGCCCACCGATGCCGCCTCGACCGCCTCGTCCAGGTTCCCGACGTCGTGGGTGCGAGCGTCGCGGGCGGCCAGGGCCGTGCTGTACATGGTGTCCTGGACGTCATCCAGCAGCGCGGGCACGCGGGTCAGCACGTCGTCGAGCGGTATGACGATCTTTTCCGAGGTGTCGCGACGGGCCAGGGTGACGGTGCCGGCCGCAAGGTCGCGCGGGCCGAGCTCAACGCGTACCGGAATGCCCTTGAGCTCGGCGTCGGTGACCCGCCGGCCGAACGAAAGGCCAGGCCGGACGTCCAGTTGAACGCGCACACCAGCGGCCCGCAACCCCTCGGTGATCCCGGAAACCTGCTCGACGAGCGCCGCATCGTCCCTGACGGGCAGCACGAGCACCTGCGTGGGCGCGAGTCGCGGGGGTACCCGGAGCCCGTTGTCGTCACCGTGAGCCATGATCAGGCCGCCGATCATGCGGGTCGACGAACCCCACGACGTGGTCCATGCCAGGTGTCGCCGGCCGTCGGCGCCCAGGAAGCCGATGTCGAAGGCGCGGGCGAAGTTCTGCCCGAGCTCGTGACTGGTCGCCATCTGCAGAGCCTTGCCGTCACCCATCATCGCCTCGAGGGTGAGGGTGTTGGTGGCTCCGGCGAAACGCTCCTTCGCGGTCTTGCGACCGACGAAGACGGGCAGCGCGAGTACCGAGGTCATGAACTCCAGATAGACCTCGAGGTGGATGCGGCGGGCGTAGGCGGCGGCGTCCGCCTCGTCGACGTGGGCGGTGTGCCCCTCCTGCCAGAGGAACTCGCTGGTGCGCAGGAACAGCCGGGGACGCAGCTCCCAGCGCACCACGTTCGCCCACTGGTTGAGCAGGAGCGGCAGGTCGCGGTAGCTCTGCGTCCACTTCGCCATGTACTCGCCGATCACGGTCTCGCTGGTCGGGCGGACCACGACCGGTTCTTCCAGCTCCTTGCCGCCACCGTGGGTGACGACTGCGAGCTCGGGGCTGAAACCTTCGACGTGCTGGGCCTCCCGGCGCAGGTAGCTCTCGGGGATGAACAGCGGAAAGTAGGCGTTGACCGCTCCGGTCGCCTTGATCCGGGAGTCCACGTCGGCCTGCATCCGCTCCCAGATCGCGTAGCCGTACGGTCGGATGACCATGGTTCCCCGGACCGGGCCGTTGTCGGCCAGTTCAGCTTTGGCGAGCACGTCCTGATACCAGCGAGGGAAGTCCTCGCCGCGGGGAGAGAGTATGGCCACCCGCCCACGATATTGCCTGGCTACCCTGCCCGGTCCACATACCCGGGCACCAAGCGGTCGTCGCCGCCCGTAGCTCGTAAGGTCTCGGCTCTACGTGGACGACCCGGCCAGGTCGTCGGGGTCGTCGTCGCGGCCCCGAGATGTTTCACGGAAGATCAGTGACAGGTCGACGTCACCGTGGAAGCTCACCAGCGCAGCCTGTGGCGGCACCAGGATCATCGCGGACGTCAGGTCGGACGCGGTTGCTCCGGTTGTGAGAACGAGCTCGTGGTCGACCAGAGGGCCGTGCCGTACCGTCACCACCTCGGCGAGCGAGGCCGGCGTCGGAGCGGGTATGCCTCGGGGTTCGGGAACAAGGTCGCCGTTGGTGTCCATGTTCGGGCCTCCTCGATGTGAAGCTAGCAATCCGGTTCGATGCATTTGCAGCCAACTGTGTGGTCCTTTTTCCGATCATCTCGAACGAGCTACGAATTAAGCTGTTCGGCACCATTTACTTCGGGTCCGGCCAGTTTGCTGGCGGATGCTCACAAAGCCTCGATATTGCTTTATAGCAAATATGGGCGAGAGCTGTGCGGCCCGGGGCCGGCGGCAGGACGCCACGGCCTCCGATCGCGTATATGCGCGGTGTCACAGCAGTCCGCGTACTGCCGCCGGCCTCACGACCGGGCCGGCCTCACCACGGCTGCCGGGTGGGGCCTACTCGCCGGGTAGGGCGTACACGCCGGGTGCGACCGCGACGACAAGACCATCGTCGAGCAGGCCCCGCAGAGCACGGTCGCGCTGCACAGGCTTGTCCCACACGGAGTCCAGGATGTCCTGGCGCACCGGAACACGTGACTCCCGCAGCACCGCGAGCAGCAGTCCGCGCACCTGCCGGTCGGTCCCGGCGTAGCTCTGGGCGCGCCGGCCCGGACCCTCCACAGCCGGGCTGCCCGCTCGTTGCCAGGCGCACTCCTGCCGGACCGGGCAGGCCACGCATCGCGGGGCACGCGCGACGCAGACCAACGCCCCGAGTTCCATGAACGCGGCGCTGGCCCGGGCCGCGCTTTCGGCGTCCTGCGGCAGCAACGATTCGACCAGTTCCAGGTCCTGGCGTGACACGGCCGTCCGCTGGTCGTCGCGGCCGTTGATCGCCCGGCCGACGAACCGCCGGACATTGACGTCGATCACGGCATGGCGCTGGCGGAAGGCGAACGCGGCGACCGCTCTGGCGGTGTAGGTCCCCACCCCCGGCAGCCGCAGCAGTTGTTCCAGATCGTCGGGAATCGAACCGCGGTGTTCTTCGGTGATGGTTACCGCAGCCTGGTGCAGCCGCAGCGCCCGGCGCGGGTAACCCAGGCGCCCCCACATGCGGACAGCCTCGCCGGCCGGTTCCGCGGCGAGCGCCGGCGGGGTCGGCCAGCGGTCCAGCCAGGTGTGCCATACCGGCAGGACCCGGTTCACCGGCGTCTGCTGGAGCATGATCTCGCTGACGAGGACCGCCCAGGGGCTTACGTCCGGATTCCGCCAGGGGAGATCACGGGCGTGGATTCCGTACCAGTCGAGGACGGCGTCGGCGAACGCCGAAGGGACTCGCGGGTCGGCTGTGGCAGCCGCGGTAGCCGCGGTAGCCGTAACCACAGTAGATGCCATCCCCGCCATCCTGGCATGGCCGTCGGCCGGGCAGATCAGGACCTGTGCCCTTGGGCCATTGGCGGGCCGAAGGCAGCGTGATCATGTTTTTCTGGCGACGCCGGAGGCCCAGTTCCCGGGCCGGCGGTCGGCGGTGCATCGTGGGTGTGACCGAATTTCCGCTTCCTGAAAATTCGGCGGTTCACACATAGCGTTCGAGGATGCTGGATTCGGCGAGGCGGGACAGCCCTTCGCGGACGGCCCTGGCGCGTGCCTCGCCGACGCCCTCGACAGTCTGCAGGTCGTCCACTCCGGCTGCCAGCAGTTTTTGCAGGGTGCTGAAGTGGTCGACGAGCCGGTCAACGACCATCCGCGGCAGCCGGGGCACCTTGGCCAGCATCCGGTAGCCGCGGGGGCTGATCTGGCTGTCGAGCACGTCCGCGCCGCCGGAAAAACCCAGTGCGCGGGCGAGCACGGTCAGGTCCAGCAGTTCCGTCGGTGACATTGCGGACAGCTGCGCCAGGACCTCGGCTGCCGTACCGACCTTGCCCCCGGAGGGAAGGTAGTCACGGACGGTGAGTTCCCGCTCGGTTTCGACCCCCGCCATCAGCTCCTCGAGCTGTAGGGAGAGCAGGCGGCCGTCGGTTCCCAGCTCGACGACGTAGCCCTCGATCTCGTCGGCGATGCGCCGGACCATCTCCAGGCGCTGGCTGACCGATATCGCGTCACGAACGGTGACAAGATCTTCGATTTCAAGTGCGGAGAGTGTGCCGGCGACCTCGTCCAGCCGCATCTTGTAGCGCTCAAGAGTGGCCAGCGCCTGGTTGGCCCGGGACAGGATCGCGGCCGAATCGTCGAGGACATAGCGCCGGCCGGCCACGTACAGCGCGATGATGCGCATCGACTGGCTGACCGAGATCACCGGGTATCCGCTCTGCTTGGCAACCCGTTCGGCCGTGCGGTGCCGGGTACCGGACTCCTCGGTGAAAATGGTCGGATCAGGCACCAGGTGGACGGCTGCGCGGACAATCCGCTGCAGGTCGGACGACAGGACGATCGCGCCGTCCATCTTCGCCAGTTCCCGCAGCCGGGTGGCGGAGAACTCGACGTCCAGCTCGAAACCGCCCGTGCAGATGCCTTCGACCGCCTTGTCGTGACCAAGTACGATCAGACCGCCGGTATGGCCGCGCAGGATGCGCTCAAGTCCGTCCCGGAAAGGGGTGCCCGGGGCGACAGTGGCCAGTGTCGCCCGGAAGGTGTCATCCCCGGGTGGTCCTGCCATCTGACTCCCTCTGTATCGGGGCGTCCCGCCCTGGTCATGGTATCGGGCCGGCTGCTTTGCCATGCCGCTCCTGCGATGTTGTAGCGATATTTTCACCGGATGTAATTTTCATTCGCTTGTGCCGTACATATGCCGCATTGCCTGGGTGAGGTCCGAAACCTCGATCGTTGTCATGCCCTCGGGTGCCGGACCCGCGTCCGGGGGTACCAGCGCCCATCGGAAGCCGAGCCTGGACGCGGCGGTCAGGCGCCGACGGACCGCACCCACCGAGCGGACCTCGCCTGCCAGGCCGACCTCGCCGACCGCTATGAGGTTGCCGGGGATGGGTCGGTCCTCGACGCTGCTGATCGCGGCCAGCGCGATCGACAGATCGGCAGCCGGCTCGGCGAGCCGGACGCCTCCGACGGTCGCCGCGTAGACGTCCGCCTTCCCGAGCTGGATGCGGCCGCGACGTTCCACGACGGCGAGAATCATCGCGACCCTCGCCGAGTCCAGCCCGGAGACCGCCCGTCGTGGTACCGCCGCGGCCGAGCTCGCCACCAGCGCCTGTACCTCGGCGACCAGCGGTCGGCGGCCCTCGACGGCGACCGTCACGCAGGTACCCGCCACGCCGTCCATCGGCCCGCCGTCGTGCCAGCGGGACAGGAACAGCCCGCTGGGATCGGCGACCCCGCGGATGCCGCCGTCGCCCATCTCGAAACAGCCCACCTCGTCGGACGGGCCGAAGCGGTTCTTGCTCGCCCGGACCAGGCGCAGGGACGAGTGGCGCTCGCCTTCGAAGTGCAGGACGACGTCGACGAGGTGTTCCAGCAGGCGCGGCCCGGCAACGGTACCGTCCTTGGTCACGTGGCCGACGATGACGGTGGCCATGTTCAGGGCCTTCGCCGCTCGGATCAGCGCCGCGGTCACCTCACGGACCTGGGTGACCCCGCCAGCGGCACCTTCCGTCGTGGCGGTGGTGATGGTTTGTATCGAGTCAACTACCAGCAGTTGGGGGCGGACCTCGTCGACGTGGGTGAGGAGAGCCTCCAGGTCGGTCTCGGCGGCGATCCACAGTTCGGGGTGCACCGCCCCGGTGCGGCCCGCCCGCAGCCGTACCTGTGCGGTCGATTCCTCGCCGGTGACCACGAGTACCCGCGCGCCGGATGTGGCGCTGCGTGCGGCCACCTCAAGCAGCAGCGTGGACTTGCCCACGCCCGGCTCCCCGGCCAGCAGGACGACAGCGCCGGGCACGAGCCCCCCGCCGAGAACCCGGTCGAGTTCGGCGACGCCGGTCGGATGGCTGCGGGCCGCGGTGACGTCGACCTCCGACATTGGGCAGGCGGGCGCCGTGACCACCGCGGAGGCCCGGGCCGCCAGGCCGCGGCTGCTGACCCGGTGCGACGGGCGGGCGGCGGGAAGCTGCGCCTCGATCGTCCCCCACGCCTGGCAGCGCGGGCAGCGACCGGCCCACTTGACCGACTCCGCGCCGCATCCGCTGCATCGGAAGCCACCCGAGGCAACTCGGGAGCTGGACGAACCTGATGCGCTCGGTCGGGGAACGGGAGGCCGAGAGGACATGGCCCGCACCGTATAGGCATGCTCCGACAACGACTACGGGGCGGCGGATAATCGACGTTGTCGGCCAGCCGACAACGATCATGTTGATCCGTCCGAATGGATCATAATGATCGCTTTTGCCCGCCCACCTGTAGGGCCGAAGACAGCCCGATCATGTTTCTTTCGCGCTCGGGGTTCCTGCCGGATCCGGGGTCCTGCCGGATCCGAGATCCCGAAGCCGATCTGGTAGGTCCGGGAGGCCCAAGTCCCCGGGTCGCTGGCGGATCCCGCGCACTCCGGCCGCGCGCGCTGGGGCGGACAGCGCTTCGCGTCCGCACCCCGGCGCCGAGGACTGCGCCGGGGTGGTGCCGGGCCGTGCGGGTCAGTGCGTCTGGCCGGCTTCGGTCGAGGAATCCGGCGTGGGCGTCGCGCTGCTGGTTGTGGCGGTCTTCGCGGGCGGGGTCGTCACCGCCGTGGTCGGCTGCGTGGACACCCCGGGAGCCGGCGGTTCCACCGGGACGTTCAGGGTGATGCTGCCGGCCTTGGCGAACGTGAACGTGACCGGGATCGCCTGCCCGACGAGCAACTCACGGTTCAGCCCGGTCAGTGTTGGGGCATTACCGTCGGCTATGTAGATGTTGCTGGCGCCGGGCTGAAGAACCGCCGACGGGGGCGTCACGGCACCGCTGGCAGCCGGGGAGCTGACCTGGATGATCTGGTCCTCCTGGGTTCCCCCGTTGAAGAACGCCGAAATCACCTGGGCGTCTGCGTCTTTGGCCGCCGGTCCGGCCACGTAGACATTACGCAGCGAGATGGTGCCGACGGCACCGGATACCGTGTTCGTGGTCGTGCGTGTCTGCGACGTCATCGCGTCGCTGCCGGCCGCGCATGCGGAGAGTGCGGCCGTGCCGATCAGTGATGTGGCGGCCAACAGCAAGGCGGTCGCGGTACGCACACCCGGGCGGTGGCTCACGAGTCGGCTGCTCCTCGGTGCGGAACCGACGATCGTCACGTCGGTGTCGGTTGACTCCGCCGCCGGACCGGCGGACGGGACGTGCACGGTCCCAACCCCAAGGCGCGCGTTCGCACAGAATTCGCATACATGCAGAGTTCGACCGCGGACCACATATTAGTGCAGCTCCTCCGGTGGCGCGGAGAAGCCGCCGCGGAGGCGTCGCGCCGCCCCGGCCCGCCCCGGCCCGCCCGGGCCCGGACGGCACCCGCCGGGAGGGAAACCTGCGGGAGGGGAACCTGCGGGAGGGGAACCTACCGGCCCGGCAACGCCCCGAGCCATCCCTCCAGGCGATCGCCGACAGTGAAGGTGCGCGGCGATTGCACCAGGCGACCATCCGCGGCGACGAGCAACAGGGTCGGCTGCCGGGGATCGGCCCGGTACAGGCGGGCGAGGGAGCTGCCCGGGTCGCTGTAGCCGACGGCGAGCCTTGCGGCCGCGTCCGGCTGGCGAACCAGACTGTCCAGCGAAGGGTCGTCGATCCACGGCGCCACGAGGTAGGTCGGTATCGGTGTGCCTTCCCGAGTCTGCCCCACGATTTCGTGGACGGCGTCCGGGCACTCGCACGCCACCGGCAGCAGCACGATCAGCGCCGGTCGTAGATCGGTGGCGGAACGGGACGTACGGGCGGTATTAAGCGTGACCTCGGGTAGCAGTCCGCCGACCGTGCCGGGGAGCGCGGTCGTGGACGCGAGCGGGACCGCGCCCTGCGGCGCAAGCGGTCGCGGGTGCGCAAGGATGAGCGGCACCATCGCGCCCAGCGCCGCGAGAACGATGAGGAGCAGGGCGACGGCGGCCCCGGAGGTGTGGCGGGGTCGCCCGCCCGCCCGGCCGGCCGGTTCACCCCGTCGGTCGACCCGGTGGAGCCGATCGTGCCGGTGGAGCCGATCGCGCCGGTTCCGCAGACCTGGGACCAGCCGGTCGATGCGCTCCCGCCGCCGTTGCGATCGTAGTTCGGCCCGGTAGGCGGCCACGTCGTCGTCGAGTTCGCTCAGATCGTCGGGGATCCTGACGTTGAGCCGGGGGTCGAGCGGGGAAAGGCCCCCCCAGTGTTGATGCGGAAGGTAGGCATGAGGGTCGTCCCCGTGGCCAGGCCTGTTTCCGTCGTCCCCGGACGCGGGCGGCGGCGGCGGTGTGACGTGCACCCCTCCATCGTGGCCGATGGACGGCTCATGTGCCGGGTGGTATAGGAAGCTGATGAAGCTGATGTCGTGTCAGCGGGGCAGGCGGTCGCGGACGGCGACATCACGAACGGATTCCACCAGACGGTGCGTTCCGGACTGCGCGGCGACACGACCGTCCTTTGTCGATCATGATGCCATGGGGGTAGCAAGAAGCACAACAACATCCGGGCAGGCTGCCCATGCTGGTGGCCATTGCCTGTTTCGCCTGGTCCGCAGCGTCGTTGACCTGCAGCGGACGCGTCACCGGGACGTCTGGGCGGGCCGTCGACGGCCCGTTCCACAAGCACGCGTCTGACCTGCGTCGATGCACGCGTGTTACTCTGGTGAAGGCGGAAGGGGCACTTGACACATGGCGTTCCAAGTCGGCGAGACCGTTGTTTACCCACATCACGGTGCTGCTCTCATAGACGCGATTGAAACACGCGTCATCAAGGGCGAGGAAAAGCTCTATTTGGTGCTCAAGGTTGCACAGGGTGACCTCACTGTACGCGTCCCTGCAGACAACGTCGCGATGGTCGGTGTACGTGATGTAGTCGGCCAGGATGGCCTTGAGCGTGTGTTCGAGGTCCTGCGGGCTCCGCACACCGAGGAGCCGACCAACTGGTCGCGGCGTTACAAGGCGAATCTTGAGAAGCTCGCCTCGGGCGACGTGAACAAGGTCGCCGAGGTCGTTCGCGATCTCTGGCGTCGTGATCGCGAAAGGGGGCTGTCCGCTGGTGAGAAGCGCATGCTGAGCAAGGCGCGACAGATTCTGGTCAGCGAGCTGGCGTTGGCCGAAGGCACCAACGAGGACAAAGCCGAGGCGATGCTCGACGAGGTGCTGGCAGGTTAGTCGGCAGCAGATACCACGGATATCGGACGCGCCTGAATCCATCTGACGCTTTTTATGCATATGTCTGATCGTGTGGCCGCGATCGTTCCGGCAGCCGGCCGCGGCGAACGCCTCGGGGGGTCCGTACCCAAGGCGCTTCGTTCGCTGGCCGGTCGCTCACTTGTCCAGCATGCGGTCGAGTCGTTGACCTCGGCGACTCTGGTCGACCAGGTGGTTGTCGCCGCCCCGGCCGCGGAAGTGGACGCGTTCGTCGCACTACTCGGGCCCGGCGTGCGTGTGATTGCCGGTGGCGCCGAGCGGATCGACTCCGTGCGGGCAGCCATCGCGGTGCTCGACGAGACGGTAGGGGTCGTCCTGGTGCATGATGCGGCCCGTCCGCTGACGCCCCCGGCGCTTGTCGACACGGTCGCGTCAGCGGTCCTGGCCGGGGCACCCGCGGTCATCCCGGTGGTTGCAGTGAACGACACCATCAAGCAGATCGACGACACCGGCAGGGTCGTGCGGACGGTTCCGCGTGACGTCCTGCGTGCGGTGCAGACCCCGCAGGGGTTCCGTCGGGACGTGCTGGACGACGCCTACCGGTTCAGCGTGACGTTGCCCGTGGGGGTGGCGATCACCGATGACGCGGGGCTGGTCGAAGCGCTGGGCGTGGTCGTGACGACCGTCCCCGGGGCCCAGGAGGCGTTCAAGGTGACCCGACCCGCCGATCTGGTCCTCGCGGAGGCATTGCTCGCCCATCGCTAGACCGGCATCCCGCTAGACAACACAGCCGGGCGCCTGGCACGGCCCTGGGCCGGTACCGCAGGGCAAACGCCGGCCCGGTCGCGGCACCAGGTTTCCCGGGGCCTGTCTGCGGGGCTCGCTTCTCGCTTGCCCGCGCAGTCGGCGCGGGCACCGTGGGCGTCGCGCGGCGCCGCACCGCCACAGCTTCCGGACCTGAAATTGTGATCGATCCGTCTTCGGTCGACGAGGTGTGATCAATCGGCCAATGATGCGTAAGCGAGGTGAGGGATCTGTCCGGACTTCCCCGGGTCGGGCTCGGTGTGGACGTCCACCCGTTCGCCGAGGGCCGCCCCTGCTGGGTGGCGGGCATTCTCTGGCCCGGCGAAACCGGGCTTGACGGCCACTCGGACGGCGACGTCGCCGCACATGCATCCTGCGACGCGCTGCTGACCGCGTCCGGGCTGGGAGATCTCGGCTCGGTCTTCGGCACCGGGCGGCCGGAATGGGCCGGTGCGGCCGGTGTGGCCCTGCTGGGCGAGACGGCGAGGCTGCTGGCCGAAGCGGGCTGGACGATCGGCAACGTCGCCGTGCAGATCGTGGGCAACCGGCCGCGCATGGCCGGCCGGCGGGCGGAGGCGCAGGAGGTCCTGGCAGCGGCCGTGGGTGCGCCGGTGAGCGTGTCCGCCACCACTACCGACGGCCTCGGGCTGACCGGCCGGGGAGAGGGACTCGCGGCGATCGCCACCGCGCTCGTCGTCCGTACCTGACCCAGGCGGCTGCGTTCGGCACAACCGCGCCGGAGCGCAGGCACCTGAGCGCAGGCACCGGGACGCGACAGAGCCGGGATGCGACCCAGCCGGGACAGCCGGGTGTCCGAGACCCGGGAGAGCGGGGCCATGCCTGATTGGCATGACAACCGACCGGTCACCGTTATGGATGACTAGGGTGGGAAAACGACAGGACCGGCGGAGGAGCCTGATGTCGTTATATCTACCCGAGAAGGTCAAGAATCTCGCGGACGCGCCGACCTACGTGACGCTTGCGACGATCCGGCCTGACGGAGCTCCGCGAATGACCGTGTTGTGGATTGCGCGTGATGGCGATGATCTGCTGTTGTCCACGATCCGGGGTCGTGCCAAGGAACGGGATATCGCGCGGGATCCGCGGGTGGGAATCATGTTCCTCGACCAGCGGGATCCCTACGGATATGTCGAGGTCCGCGGCCGGGCCGGCCTGTCGGAAGAGGGTGGTCGCGAGCTGATCGATGCTCTCGCAGTGAAGTACACCGGCGACGAAACCTATCGGTGGGACGCACCCGAAGCGGTGCGGATTGTCATCCGTGTCACCGCCGAGCGGGTGTTTACCACTGGTTGACGGCCACGGTCGGGCGTATCCCGGCGTGGGCGCTAAGCTCCTCGACGACGCGCCGTACGTCATACCGTGTACGCCCCCGTTCCTATACCACGTCCACACCGCATGCATCCGGTTTCCTGTTCGAGCGGAGCCGGATTTCACGCATGTTGCGGGTTGTTCATGGAACGGAGTCGAGTCCGACACGGGTGGCGGAGGATCCCTCGCGGGGCCGCGCCGTACTCTTGACAGATGGGACTCCACATCTACGACACGCGCACCCGGCGCATGCGGCCGTTCGAGCCGCTGCACCCCGGTCATGTGGGCGTGTACGTCTGTGGGCCCACCGTCCAGTCCCCGCCGCACGTAGGACACATCCGTACCGCCGTCGCCTTTGACCTGCTCCGCCGCTGGCTCACCGCGTCCGGGCTCGGGGTGACCTTCGTACAGAACGTCACCGACATCGATGACAAGATCATAATCAACGCGGGCCGGGCCGGCGAGAACGTGTGGGAGCTGGCCACCCGCCAGACCCGGGCCTTCGACGACGCCTACCGGTCGGTCGGCGTCCTGCCGCCCACGATCCAGCCACGGGCCACCGGGCACATCCCGGAGATGCTGGCGCTCATCGCCAGGCTCGTCGACACCGGATACGCCTACCCCAGCGCCGGGTCGGTGTGGTTCCGGGTCGGACGCTTCGCCGGCTACGGCGAACTGTCCCATCAGCGTCCGGACGCGGTTCAGGCGTCTCCGGAGTGCGAGCCCGGCAAGGCCGATCCCCGTGACTTCGCGCTCTGGAAGGGCGCCAAGCCCGGCGAGCCGTTCTGGGAGTCATCATGGGGGCGCGGCCGGCCGGGCTGGCACATCGAGTGCTCGGCGATGGCCGGCAAGTATCTCGGTGAGGTTTTCGACATCCACGGCGGTGGCCTTGACCTCGTCTTCCCGCACCACGAGAACGAGCGTGCGCAGTCGGCCAGCGCGGCCCACTCCCGTGGAAGGCCCGGCGGGGACGCGCCGCAGATGGCCCGTTACTGGATGCATGTTGGTCTGCTGACCACCGGCGGCACCAAGATGTCGAAGTCGCTGGGTAACTCGTTTCTGGTCAGCGACGCGCTCGAGCAGGTCAGGCCCCAGGCGTTGCGTTACCACCTGCTGTCCGCGCACTATCGATCGTCACTGGAGTACGGCCCGGAAGGGCTGGTCGAGTCGGCTGCGGCCCATGACCGGATCGAGACATTCGTTCGTAACGCACTCGACATCCTGGGCGGGCCGGACGAGGCCGCGGCGCTGGCCGCCGAATGCGCCGCGAACGTGCGGCGGGATCCTGTCGACCAGGGCCGGGCAAAGGGTGACGGGCGTACGGGCGCTCGCGGGGATGCGAAGGTCGGGGCCGCGGATCGCGGGCCTGCGGATCCCGGTGCCGCTGGCGCGGTTGCGCACGTTTTCCCGGCCGAGCCGGCCGTGGTGAGCAGTCCGGCGCAGGCGTGGGCCGCCTTCGCGGCTGCTCTGGACGACGACCTTGCGATCTCCCGTGCGCTGGCGGTCCTCTTCAGCGCGGTCAGCCGCGGCAACCACGTCCTGTCCAAGACGCAGCGCCGGGAGCTTGCCGGTTGGGTCGACGTCGTGCTCAGGATGCTGGTGGTCCTCGGGCTTGATCCGATCAGCCAGTGGCCGGCGGCCGGCTCCGAGTTGCGTCCGGCGCTGAACGGCGTCATGGAGATCGTTCTTGATCTGCGGTCGGCCGCGCGTGCCCGGCGGGACTACGCCGAGGCGGACGAGATCCGCTCCCGGCTTGCCGCCGGTGGCCTCGTCGTCGAGGACACCCCTGAGGGACAGCGCTGGCACCTGGCGTAGGAGCCGGCCGATACAGAAAAATTGATCATCAAAAGGATCTTCAGGCAGCGCGAAAAACATGATCGCTCTGCCTTTGGCACCTAACAATCTGGGAACTTAGGCCTCCGGCAGCGCGAAAAGCATGATCGCGCTGCTTTTGGCCCTTACCGGGAACGGATCGTGACTCGGGTCCAGGCCCCGAGATACACCCGGTCGCCGTGGCGCAGCGGTACCGGCTGGCCCGGTGGGATCGGGTTCGGCTCGTCGTTGATCCGGGTACCGTTCGTCGATCCCGGGTCGAGCACCGCGTAACTGCCGTCCGGGAGGAGCTCCAGCATGGCATGTGCGCGTGAGATGCCCGGGTCTTCCGGGGCGCCGGCCAGGTCGATCTCCGGATGGATCCCGCGGGATTCGCTGCGCCGCCCGATCAGCAGCCGGGGGCCGCTGAGCGCGAACACCCGCCGGGGGTAGATTGTCGGGAACGGGACACGATGATCGTCTCCGCTGTCGTAGTACTCCCGCTCGGCTTCGACAACCACATCCCAGCCGGTCTGGACGGGCAGCGGCTCGCTGGGAGCGTGACGCTCCACGGGTACGGGAGCGGGAGGTTCCATCAGGACGAGGTCGAAGCCGCACACCTCGCAGAAGCGGGCGCCCACCTCGTTCGGGCTGTGGCAGTTCGGGCATGCTGCATAGCCCTCGACCGGATCCCGGGCGTCCCGTGCCGGCCGCCCGAACCCTGCCTGGTTCGGAGGGGGGCGGTGGTAGTCGGGCGGCGTTCCCGTCGGGGCGCGGGATGCGGCGGTTGCACGATCGAGGCCGAAGGGATCGTCGACGTCACCCGGACCGGCGGCGGGGGACCTGTACGGGTCGGCCCGCTCCCGATCGTAGCCCCACAGATCGGCTCTGTACGGTTCGTCGGGGGGCTCGCCGCGAGGGTCCCGGTAGGGGTCGGCCGGGTAGCTGTTCGCGCCGTAGCCACCCGGGGAGTAGGCGTCGGGCGGATAGGTGTTGGAGGGGTATCTCTCCTGGCCGTATCCGTCGCGGCCGTACCCTCTGGAGCCGTACCCGCTGGGAAGATGACCGGCAGGGTCGTAGCCGTCCTGGGCGTAGTTGTCCCGTCCGAACGGATCAGCCGAGAGCGGCGCGGCCGGGTCCAGGCCCGGCTGCGCAGGGCCGGCGGGCAACGGCCCGGAGCCCTCTGCCGGTCGCCGGCCGTAGGGCGGCTCCACAGGGGAGTGGTCCGGTTGCCGTGGTCGCCCGCGGCCTGACGGCCCGGCCGTCCCGTCTGCGGGATGGATGACGTAAGGCTCCTGACTGGCTACTATCCGCATACCACATTGATCGCAGTAGTCGGGAGCCAGAGACAGGTGCCCGTCTGGGCAGCGTGCACTCACCTGATCACCTGTTCACCCTGACGGTCCTGGTCGACCGTGTGTCAAGGACCATTTCGTCAATGGTGTCGACATTCCGTTTCAGCCGAACAGTACCTGTGCTTGGGTCCTCAATGTCGACTACATGCTGAAGTAGTCGGTATGTACTCTCGTTACCGGACTGATGCGCCAGCTGTGCGCTTCGACCGAGTTTGATGGTAGCGGTCACCTCGTCGCCGGCGCGCCGGGCCTGTAGCCCCTCCTGCAGGGCCTGGGCGAGTTCGGTCTGGTCGGTGTAGTGGGCGACCTCGGGTGCGATCCGGGTGGAAAGATCGATGTCCTTGGTCCAGATCGCGCGGACGCGCTCACGACACCACACCTGATCGGCCACGACCACGTTGACCCGGGCGGCCAGCATCTCCACGTCGTCCTCACGAGCCGGAACGGTGACACAGAGGTGGTAGTCGCGGGATTCGCTGCCCCACGCGCCGGTCGGATAGTCGACAGTCAGCTCGTTGACCCGCACGGCGGTGCCGGTGAGGTCCTCCACGTGCGGCGCGACCTGCCGCAGGAACCGGACGGAGGCGTTGCGCGGCGTCCATACTCGCAGGCTGACCCGGTCGACCGCGCGGTTCGTCGCGGTATCGATCATGGATCGGAAGTCGGCGGCCAGATCCTGCGGACGCCGGACCGCGTCGACCGTGCCGAGCAGGGCCGTTGCGATGTGGCGAAGCTCGTCG